>CAZKFV010000105.1:0-6613 GCA_964552295.1 uncultured Thermotogae bacterium
GAACTTCGAACCTAGAACAGTTCCTCCACAGACTATGTACCATGAACTAGAAACCCAACTAGTTCCACGGATTCTATAAAGCAAGCTCTCCAACCCAGCGCAAATTGTGGATCTTTCCGCTTGCGGCATTCTTCAGTCGCGCATCCGCTGTCCAGCACACGCAGTCCAAGATCCGCGATAAGGCCAAGTAACTTGTGTCGTATGCGGTCGGCCGATTCAACTCTCTAGCCAGGTCCCATGCCATCTGGTCTAGACCTTCTGGGTGCAGAAGATGAATACCTTGACCATTCATAGCAAGCAATGCCGCCTCCCCCTCTTCTGGGCTCAACTCTTCGCGGGACACCTTATTGCGCAACACCGAGACAACTTCGTAAGCCAGTAGATACGGTGCGGAAATCTCAGTTCCATTCTTGACCCAAGATTCCCATATGCGTCGCACGTGCTCACTGTATTCCTCCGGGAGGAGCAACTTAAGCGCAAAACAAGCATCGACTGCCACCAGAGAGGCTGCCAGCTTGTCCGGATCCCTCGCCTGTCTGGGAAGCGGTGTACCGGATCTAGCTGAGGGCATCGATGCGGCCCTCTCTTAGTCGAGACACCTCCTCCGAAACAGGCACTAGATTGCGAGACTCAAGGGATCGACGTACCCGATCAGCCTCCGCAAGCGCCAAGAGCCGATGCGTTCTTGTTGAAAGTGTGCGACGCATCCCCTGAATATGCTCTAGGTCGTCGAGACTGACCAAGGCGGCCTTGGGCTTGCCCCTGGATTCCAGTATGACATACTCATCTCCAAAAGCTACCCGATTGACCAACTCTGAAAGCCGTGCCTTCGCGTGTGCAATACCAATGTTCATCGGAACCTCCTTGGCCTCTATGACTATTAAGACCATAATAACCCGATGATGGTCCAGATTCAAGCACAGACCGGTTATGATTGTCAGTTCACGAATTTCTATGATAGCATACAGCGCTTAGCTTTCAGCATACAGCTCTCAGCACTCACCTTTCCGCTTTCAGCCTTCCTGATTGCTGTTCGCTTCTTCCGTTGCTGACTCCTTCTTCTCTTCCTGACCGCTGATCGCTGATTCAAGCTAACAGCCAATTGCCAGTGGGCACTAACCATCTTATGTGTCATTTCAAGATCTGACCCCGGACACGTATACCCTCTTCATTTCCCACAACCTCAAAAGCGTGGCTGTGCCAATGATCCAATCAATCGCGCGCGGTTGTACCGTTTGTCTCCAGTCAAATGGAGTCTAAGAACTCCTTAAAATGCCCGATTTGTTCTTTGATATCAGCAAAAGTCTCGCGCAGATGTTCTGCCAACGGTTGGCATCGTTTCCATCTAAGCTCAAACCCATATATTTTTCTGCACCATCAAACATCCTGAAGATTTACACATCCGACACACCCTGCAATAGCCAAAATATCCTTTACGCATACTTGTATAAGGGAACCATTCTTGCTGGGGAGCTCGCTGTTCGCAACAACGCTTCAATCCGTCGCACCGTCTCTGGTCTTAAGAGAACATCTCCACACACAGAGCAAACCTCCGCTGGCACGCCATCAATAACGATTACCTGCTCCTCATAGCGCACAGTGTGCACAATCCTTCGCTTCTCATACTCTCCCGGGCATCCCTCAATGCTGCATTTCATCTCTATCACCTTCTTTGGGTTGGCGTTATCCACTTTGGAGACTTGGGTTCATAAACCGTAATGATTATAAGCACTGGCTGTGCTGTTGTACATACGATGTGCAACGAGCGGTCATCCTGGGTAAGACCATTGATCAAACAACAAGCTCCTCTCCGATGCTTGGGGTAGTCTTCCAAAATCTGTCCTGCATCTATAGCTTCAAGCACCTCATCGAGCAAGATGTTTTCCTCAATCATTTCTTGCTGTGCATGTTGGGTAACGCGAACATTCTCTGCTGCCGCCTGCGCGCGTATTCGTTTTAGGATTATCTTGGCATCAGCGATATTTGTCTCATTCATCTTTGACGTAGAGCACTCCCAATCTATGAGGCATTCCAGCCAACGCGCATGTTATCTCTACAAAATTCCCGGTCTATATCCGCTTTTAGTGTGCCAAACTTATCCACCGAGAGTTACACCTTCCTTAACCACTCGCTTGCGAAGCTCGGAATCAGCATCTTCAAGCGGAATCAGATCCAGCTCCATCCCGGTTGGCAATAGTCGCCAAAGCTCGGCCAATGCCTTGAAGTACAGATTAGGAGAAAGACCCTCCACCACAAGATCAATATCAGACTCGTGGTGGAATGTTTCGGGCTTAACAAGTGATCCAAAGAGATAAACTTTGTACACACCGTATTTTTCGTACAGTGTTCGTGCGCAATTTCGCGCAGCAATAGCAGCATCTTGCGCCTGCTTGCTCCGACGCGCCTTATCTGCGTTAACCCTTCTCTTCCACCCCGCGGTATAATCGTCTGGCATAGTTGTCTCTTGCCTCCGCTTTTCTCCCAGAACAACAAGAAGTATACAAAACTCCAATCGATGAGCCAAACACTCTATTGACTAACCTATATCGCGTGTTTCCAAATCCTTATCGTTGGATACTTGATCGCTTCTCCGCTGCTCCTGAGGAAAACCCAACATGATAGGCAAATCAACGTGGTACACGAGGTACCCACGCTACAACAGAAAAAAGCTTCTGTAGCGTTGGGTCCCGCTAGCCCCGCCTGCCCTGTGAAGTAGCCACCTTTTCATGTATTTCACCGGGCTCTCGAACGTTGCGCTTGTACGGGTTTGAATACGAAAAAACCTCAACGCGGTAGACCTGTCTGCGTGCGGGTCGCCCGCACAGGCAGGCCAGCTACCGCGCTACAGCAGCAGAAAAGCATATCCAAAGGGCTCTTATGTAGCGTTGTACCTTGCGTGCAACGTTGCAGTTTTTATCCGAGAATGAATCGCGCAGAGAGATGGGGGCCTGGCTCGCGAGTGGACTAACCGCAACCAAGGCTAGCCTGTAGCCGCTATGGTCCTAGAACCACACACCACGAACTACAAACTAAGAACCCTACGAACCCAACAAACCGCAAACTGCCAACCGGATACCCGCGCGGCGTAATGTTTCAGCTAGCACAAAAGGTCAAAATCCAATGGTAGACCCCGAAGGTCTTTTCATCTGTGGTGCTTGATTACTCTTGCCGGAACGCCCACGGCGAAGATATTGGCGATATCTCAATAAACCTCATCATGAGAGCCCATTGTCAATAATAGAATCTCTTCCTCTCCTGACTCTGGATTCTGGGCGAACTCGAAGAGGATGCGATTGTGATAGTCCACAGTGCAAGCCCAGGCACCGGCCAGCTCTCCTTTCAATTTGTGAGTGTGCAATGATTGATCAAAGGGATCTTCTACAAGCTGCTGGAGGGTCTGCTCAATCCTCCCCTCTAGTCGCGGCTGACGGCGGACCGCCCGCCTGAAAGCGCCCACGAAGGCCGGACTCCAAACAAGATTCACTCTGCTATCTCTGCCATCAAGTCAGCCATTGTGCCCCGATGGACATCGCCCTGCCGGTAGGCATCGCGCGCCTCGGCAATCTCTGCCGCTAACTCTGCCCGCCGGTGCTGGATTAAGCGTCGGCGGATGATCTCGATCAACAAGGCCTGGTCATCCGGTGGCAGCGCTTCGATCATCTCGATGACCTGTTGGAAACGAGGTGCAACCATCTCTTTGGTCATTCAAGTTTCACCTCCACTGAAATCCACACCGCAAGCTCTCGTCACGATTTATATCATGCTCCACTTGTTGGTTCAGGTCAAATCGCCACGCTGTTTGACCACCCGCGCTGGGAACCCCACGGCGTTGACGTTGTCGGGGATATCCTCGATGACGGTCGCTCCAGCGCCGATAATAACACCCTTGCCGATTTTGATCTCCTGAACGATGATTGCCACGATCCGTGTGCGAGAGCGTGGCTTGCAGATAAAATTCCCGTCGTGCTCTATTACGCGAGGTTTTCGAATGCATCTGCCGAAAGGTCAATTTGGCGTAGGATATTCTTCAAGGTCCCTTTTTTTTAACCTTTTGTGATCTGGAATAGATACCGTCATTTTTGGCGGTTTCTGCCTTCGTAATATCATATGACTTCCGCTTTGGCGCACGAGGACAAAGCCAGTTTTCTCCAATCTTCTGGCCGCCTCCTTTACTTAAATAACGGGGAACCTGCCCATCTCAAACAGATACCGCAACAGTGTCAATGATTACATCGCTTGGCGGTATCTCATCACCGTACTTCCGGGAGACCTCAATCCATCCTCTGATTGCCTCCTTGATGTTTTCCAACGCTTTCTGATAGGTATCACCCTCGCTAACACATCCGGGGAGGGAAGGAGCATGGACGGTGTACCCGCCCTCCTCCGCGGGTTCGAATACAACTTTGTAAGACAGAACTTCAGCCATGATTACACCTCCCTTTGAGGGACGCTGTCTGAGACTCTTCTCCTCATTCTACACTTTCCCAGCACCGACACAATTGCACCGCAATACACCTGCACCTACTCGGCCGGATAGGGTAAAATTAGATAAGAGACACAGACACAATATTGTACACGGCTGTTGCGCCTTTCGCGTTTGTTCGGCAATTCGCCCGACTTCTGGCTCAACGCACAGCACTCAGTCGATCTATAGGATACCGCGCAGGCCATCAGTGTGCTTTTGCCCTTGACGAAACACGACTCCCGACTGATGACTTCTCCCAACATCGAACGCTTCACGCATGCGTATTACTATTCCTCAACTCTTGACTCCTGACCGGCAAACGCCTTTCAACCACACTGTTTGGGTTAGCTAGTCTAATTCGAAAAGCTCTGACCCTAAATACGTATCTTATGTAGCGTTGCAGCTGGTCTGCAACGTTTTCGGTTACACGGATACATCTCTCCACGTGGCAGGCAAATCAACGTGGAAGGCGAGCTGCTCACGCTACAACAGAGAGACCATTTTTCTGTAGCGTTGCACCTTGCCTGCCCTGTGAAATAGTCAGCTTTTCGTATATTTCACTGGGGCGTGCAACGTTCTGCTTCTAATCTTCTGTAGCGTTGGGTTCCGTGCCCAACGTTGCGCTTGTACGGGTTTGAATAGGAAAAAAACTCTAGTCTAATTCAAAAATAAAGCTCTGAACATCCCTCTTGGATTTTCAAGTAATTGGTATCACCTCCCGAAGTTGGTAGTCTCGATTGGTCTTGAGCATTGCCCAAATGACACGAACAAGGTGACGCCCTAGTGCACGAATTGCTTGATTGTGTGTCTTACCTTCCGATCGTTTCTTGTCGTAGTAAGCTCTTGATTCAGGAACGCACCTAATGTGGTGGGCAACTGCCGTCATCATTGCTGCCTTGGCTCGCTGGTTGACTTGCCTAGGACTTGTGCTGTGGTTCATCTTTCCTGATTGACGGGTCAGTGGGCTCATCCCTACATACAATGCCAGGCTGGATTCACTTCTGAACCGGGCTAGGGTTCCAATCTCTCCCGCTAATTCGGCAATCGATGTCTTCCCAAACCCACTAACACTAGACAACCGGCAAGCAATCTGTGACTGATCCGCTAGCTCTGCGGTTACCACATCTAGGGCATGAATCTGCTTCAGTAACTCAATTAGCCTGTTGGCGTCTTGTATGATCATTGGACCAACATAGTCAACCTCACATGAGAAGCTTGCTTTCCTTTGCCATTCCCCGATGATCCCAGCGTACTTCCTTCCTATGCTTGGGATCTTCAAGATCGTGGCCCGCTGCAGACGTGCAAGTTGGCGTAAGTCTTCTCGGCAGGTGACAAACCGTAGAAACCAAAGGTTGTCTACACTATGAGTGCTGGCCAACAACTCGGGACTTACCGCTTGTAGATCAACTTGTATGCGGTTGGCTACCCTGGTCTTCTCGTCCACCAGTTGTCTACGCCGGCGACTGAGCCGCTTTAGCTTCTCATTCACTGCCGGTGCCTTAACCACTTTCTGCAACACGTCCTTGGCCAATGGCAATTGATCCTTCAGCTGAAATAGTTCCAGTATCTTACGTGTATCAATAGCATCAGTTTTTGCTGCCCCAGGAAACACCTCCTTGAACCTAGCCAGTTTCAGGTTGTTCACGTTGTACAGTGTATACCCATGCTCCTGGATCAGCTGGTCCAACGGTCGTGCATAGCCATTGAATCCTTCCATGGCCACTGCTACTGAAAGTCCTGATTGTTGCTTGTGGTGCTCAATCCTGCCAAAGAAGTCTTTGAAGCCTGCATCGGTGTGAGAGATGTCAAACTCCTCTAACATCTTCCCGTTACAATCCGCTATACCTACACGATGTGCTTTGCAACCCACATCAATGCCTACGTGAAGCTCGGGGTCAATCATTGTAATCTCCTTTACTGTAAGGGAGTCTCATCCAGTTATTCTCGTCTACTGCTCAGAGCAACTATCCTTGCGGATGTGCACCATCTCGAAAGATACGCTGGATGAACTAGAAGACGGGGGCGGCATTTCAGAGCCGAGCAGTACCCCATTACGGGCCTGCGGACCCCAGGAGCCACACCCCCGTCAAGTAATCATTCTACTTGACAAAGGCCCGCCCGTCATCTCTAAAATCCAATGGTAGACCC
>CAZKFV010000106.1:0-4310 GCA_964552295.1 uncultured Thermotogae bacterium
CAGCTAAATGCGATATTTGACAATTAGCAAGCGAAGTGATATGATGTGACCGCTCGGTCATATGACTGCTTGGTCACTTATATTCAAAGGGGCAAAGGGGTAGCGATGATAGAAGAAGCAATCAGGGTTGAGGGCCTAACTTACAACTACGGCGATTTGCTGGCGGTGGATCACATAAGCTTTGAGGTCAACAAGGGTGAGATTTTGGGCTTCCTTGGTCCCAATGGTGCGGGAAAAACTACCACGGTCAAGATGCTCACTGGTCAGTTGAAACCCAAGGCTGGCAGTGCAGCAGTTCTGGGATTCTCGATAGCAAAGAATGTGCGAGAGATCCAGAGCCGGATAGGAATATGTTTTGAGGAGACCAACCTCTATGAGGGGATGTCTGCCCGGGAGAACCTGAGGTTATTTGCCCGTCTGTTCAATGTTAAGCGTTTTGATCCGGATGCACTGCTAGAGCGGGTAGGCCTTACTGGTCGTGCCCAGGAGAAAGTCAAAGGTTACTCCAAGGGTATGAAACAGCGCTTGATGGTGGCCCGCGCCATTCTGCACCAACCGGAGATCCTGTTTCTTGACGAGCCAACCGATGGGCTTGACCCCACTTCTGCCCAATCCATCAGAGATGTCATTCTGGAGGAACAAAAGCGAGGTGCCAGCGTCTTTCTCACCACCCATAATATGGTGGAGGCAGACAAGCTCTCCCACCGAGTAGCCTTTCTAGATCAAGGAAGGATAGTGGCACTCGACACGCCCCACAATCTAAAACAGGAATACGGTAGGAGGACATTGAAGGCTCAGGTATATTCAGACGATGGAGGATTAGAAGCCCGAGACATCAAGCTGGATACCCCCGACACTCCCGAGCACGTCCGCCAGCTATTTGCTGATTATCGTGTGGCCACAGTCCACAGTGAGGAAGCGACCCTGGAAGACATCTTCATCAAGATCACCGGAAGGCGGCTTTCAAGATGAACTACCGTGGCATTATGGCTCTGGCCTCTAAGGATTTCTTCCTCTTTTTTCAAAACCGGCTCTTTGCCGTGATCACCGTGATCGGGATCATCGCCTATCTGGTTGTCTACTTCCTTCTGCCCTCCGGGGTGGACCAGACACTTGAAATCGGTCTTTATTCGCCTGTCCAGTTATCGGCTTTGGAAAACGCACAAGAAGAAGGAGTAAGTCTTATACAGGTAGATACGAAAGAGAGGCTGCGAATTGCGGTGGAAGAGGGAGAATATATAGCTGGAATCGCTTTCTCGCAGGATTTTGCTAGAGCTATCGAGGCAGATGAGCCACCGCAGGTAACCCTTTACTTCCCCCCAGATGTACCAACAGCTACCAAATCGGCCATGAAAGCCTTGGTTGAGGGTTGGGATATTGCTCAGACCGGAAAGGACATAAATGTAGATTTCTCTGAACAGGTAATGGGCAGAGATCTGGTCGCTGGGCCCATACCCGCGCGTGAGCGATTGCGGGCGTTGTTCGCCATATTCTTGATCATGACGGAGACCTTGGGATTGGCTAGCCTGATTACAGAGGAAGTGGAAACACGTACGCTTCAGGCGCTGCTTGTCAGCCCGATGAACACATTTGAGCTGTTCATCGCCAAGGGAATCACCGGTATTGCACTGGCCTTTTCCCAGGCTGTATTGTTCATGATCATTGTAGGCGGGCTAAGCGCTAGCCCAGGGGTTATCCTTGTCGCTTTGCTTCTAGGGTCAGCCATGCTGACTGGCGTCGCTTTTCTGATTGCCTCGGTGTCCAAGGACATGCTTTCTGTCATGGCCTGGGGGCTTCTGGCGCTGATAATTATGATGGTGCCCTCGGCAGCTGTCCTGTTTCCCGGCGCGACCGCAGGCTGGATGAAGAGTATCCCTTCGTATTATTTGTTTGACTCGGTTCACCTGGCGGCCAATTTCGGCGCCGGATGGTACGATGTTTGGCCTCATCTTGTGGCGCTTTCTGTTGCCACTGTCATCATTAGCACTGCTGGTATATGGGCGCTTAACAGGAGGTATCAATGAAGATTCGCCAGGTGGGGATAATTCTTGCCAAGGATATCTTCCAGGGCCCAAAGAGCTTCCTGTTTATATGGGCCATTATCGCACCGGTAGTTATTTCTATTGTGGTCTCACTTGCCCTGGGGGGATTTGTTTCCAGTTCTCCCAGGCTGGGCATATTTGACCAAGGTAATTCCCAGTTACTGGAGATAGAAAAGGGAGTAGAGACGGTCAATGTGAATGAATACTCGACTATAGATGCGCTCAAGACATCTGTTGAGCGAGGGTCTCTCGATATGGGCGTTGTACTGCCTGCTGGTCTTGATGAGACACTGGCTGCGGGTGAGAGGATTACAATAGAGTCATTTGTATGGGGTTCCAGCCCGGAGCAAGATCGAGCTCTCTTGCGGACCTCCTTGATGGAGGCCTTCCGTGAGCTTATTGGGGATGAACCGTTTCTCGAGGTTGAACTAGTAACTGTGGGAGCAGAGGATTACGTTCCCTGGAAAGACCGCTTGCTTCCATTTCTGGTGCTCATGGCCGTATTCCTGGGCGGCGCATTCTTGCCAGCGGGGGCAATGATAGAGGAAAAGGAGAGGGGTACTCTACGCGCCCTGATGGCAACCCCTGCCACACTGGGGGAGATCATGTTGGCCAAGGGGATAATCGGGGTGATAGTCAGCCTATTTATGGGGGTTGTCATCTTACTGCTAAACAGCGCTCTTAGCGGGCAGATCCTACTGCTACTGCTGGTTTTGGGCCTGGGTGGTGTGATGGCAAGCGAAATAGGCTTGATATCAGGGGTTCTGCTGGAGGACATAACCAGTCTATTTGCAATCTGGAAGGCAGGAGGAATCCTGCTCTTCGCGCCTGGTTTTGTGTATCTATTTCCTCAGATTCCTCAATGGGTTGGTAAGATCATTCCTACCTATTACTACATCGCCCCAGTAGTCAATATCACCCAGGACCAAGCAGGTTGGAGTGGTATTTCCTCAAACGTCTTCATCCTTATAGGAATAGACCTGGCCCTGATTGGCCTGCTTTCGATGATAACAATAAAGACACAGAGAAGGATGATCTAACCGATATGCCGAAGGAGACGTTTTTCAACTTGCCAGAAGAAAAAAAAGACCGCGTCGTGGATGCGGCATTGACCGAGTTTGCTAGCCATACCTTCCATCAGGCTACGGTGGATCGCATAGTGGAAACGGCCGGGATCTCTAAAGGCAGTTTCTATCAGTACTTTCTAGATAAAAAGGATCTCTATCGACACCTGGCTATAATGGCCCAGAATAAGAAATTGGGCTACATGAAACGCACCCTAAAAGAAGCGAGCAACACTGATATATTCTCTCAACTGCGAGGTCTTTATTCTGCTGGGGTACGTTTTGCCAAGGACAACCCACGGCTCTTGGCAATAGGGCAAAATCTATTGAAGGAAGAACAGGAATTCACCCAAGAGGTAATCGATCAAGCCGTACCGGAGGCACAGGACTTCCTTATGGACATACTTGAGAAAGGGGTTAACACAGGAGAGATCGACCCCAGATGCAACCTGGCAATCGCTGCCTCCTTGATAACGTCCTTTAATATGACATTGATTGATCTGCTCCTCCAATCTCCGATCGAAGAAGGCATTGATGAGTTCTTATCGCAAACAGATGACATGCTTTACATCTTAAGATATGGACTGGGCAGGGATTAGAGAATCTAGCTTAGACTCCGCCGTAGCCTCAGCCGTTGACACAGTAGTTAGTACACATATATGTTTGGCTATCAGGATTCTGGGCAAATCAATGATGACTCCAATAGACATGCAGCAGATTGAGCGACAAGTTGCGGCTTGTGCGGTCAAGCAATTCCAAATAGCGAAGCGCAGCAGAAACGCTATGAACGCCTATGTTAACGCTGGTCTCGTCGCTGAGCCTATCTGAAGGCAAAGACGATACAAACTACAGGCTAACGACTTGCGCAGGTTGCATTTTCAAACTGTTGTTGACAAAAAGCGACGCTCTTGCATACAATGTAATACGATAATGACAGGAGGTGCGCCATGAAGACAGCAATATCAGTTCGGCTTCCGAAGGACCTTGCCAGTCAACTTGATAGTATAGCCAAAGAGACCGAAAGACCTCGTTCTTTCATCATTCAGAAAGCCCTGGAATCGTACATCGAGGATTTCGCAGATCTCCAGATTGCCTTGGACCGACTCCATGACAAGGGGGACGACATTATCTCAGCCAAAGAGATGAGGAAGTCTCTTGGCCTATAACATCGTATACAAGAAATCGGTCCACCGCGACCTTAAGA
>CAZKFV010000107.1:0-2694 GCA_964552295.1 uncultured Thermotogae bacterium
AGATTTGCTACCAGCAGGGCTAACAGCAGCGTTACTGGAACGTTGATGCCTACATAGTAAAAAGTGTTCCAGAGGGCACGCCAGAAGTATTTGTCGTGAAAGATGTAGCTGTAATTTCCTAGCCCGATATAGGCCCCAGGAGGACGCACAACGTTCCATTTGAAAACGCTCAGCCGGAAAGCTGAAAAGAAAGGGTAAAACACGAACACTCCCAGAATGATCAGCGCAGGCAGCAAGTATAGGTAAGCCTCACCCGTTTCGCGCCAATAGGAGAGACGTTTCCACTTCAGGGGAATAGCAAAATGAACTCTGCTTTTTGAGGTTAACTTGATTGTAGCCTCCCTTTGGTCTTAGCTTTTAGGTCCTAGAACCTAGCCCCAACTGCCCAGATCATATCCCCTAAAACTGGTCCGAGGGATTGCTCCCTCAGACCAGTTTTCTTTTGCTATTCTAACAATGCTTCCAGCTCTGCAGCCCCGTTATCAAGGGCTTCTTTTGGGGTTGCTTCTCCCAGCATGGCCTCCTCAAACATGGTAGCGATTATATCGCGCATATCGCCGTAGTTTGGATGGAGAATCTGAGCAAATCCATCTAGCATCTGCTCAGACATCGCCTGCTGATACTCATGCTCTGACATCCAGTTTTCCCACTCTTCAGTTATATAAGCAGATTTAGTTACCGGCTGGTAGCCACCTTTCTCAGCCCAATATACGGTATTCTCTGCTCTAAGCAGGAAGCGAGCCAGCTCAACAGCTGCCTCCTTTTGCTCCTGCGTCTGATTAATATCGAAGACCGCAAGGTTGGTACCCTGGATCATCGACTTCTGATTAACAGGTCCAATTGGAACACGGGCAACACCCATTTCGAAACCGGCTGTTTCTGCCGCCTTGTTGTTGTAGTAGTATCCAGCAGAGGTGTCGATGAACATGCATACTTGATTTGCCTGAAAGGCATCACTCATGTAAGAACTTGTGATCAAGGAGTAAGGGGCTAGACTGGCTGCATACTCCATGGCTTGAAGACCAGCTTCATCGTTTATCGTAACCTCGGTCCAGTCATCGTTCAGGATCGAGCCACCGGCCTCTTCCAGGAAATTAAGGAACTGCTCCGGATTAGCTGCCGGGCGGAATCCTGTCCCGAATAAGTCGATTGTCCCATCATCATTTGTATCTGCTGTCAAGTCTTCAGACATCTGCAGGTACTCCTCCCACGTCGTTGGTGGAGTGGGGACAAGATCCTTGCGGTAGTAGAAGACCATAATCGACTTATTAAAAGGAACGGTGTACAGAATGCCGTTGTAGGTATTACTTGCCACCAGACCGTCTATTATGTCTGCTTTTTCCTCATCTGTCATTGAAGGGCCAATAGGATAGAGGACTTCAACAATAGGGGTTACCCAGTTTTCGTACACCTGAGCAATTGTAGGAACGTTACGGGCTACGACAGCCGCGTTGATTTTCTGTTGAAGATCTCCGTACCCTCCCTGGTAGATTAGCTCAACCGTGATGTTGGGGTTCTCTGCCATGAAGTCATCAACCAGCTTCTGTAGGTTGGGTTGATGCCCCGAGCTCATCGCGTGCCAAAAGGTAATTGTCACCTCATCATCTGCAACTGCGAACGCCGCAAACAGTAATACAAACATTAACCCGAAGGTTAGTATCTTCCAGTTTTTCATCTTGTAGCCTCCTTTTAACAAGTATTTGCCACCTTCTGTCCTCGTTTGTCCGCAACCGCTTGTGTAATCACCTCCGTATGAATTATTTAGCTATTTGATCCCAGTTCGAGCTACCCCCTGGATAAACTGCTTCTGCGTGAAGAAGAAAAGGATCAAAACCGGGATTATTGCCAAAACTGAAGCTGCCATAAGCTGTTCGTAAGCGGTTCCTACCTCCGAACTGAACAGGGTTAAACCAACGGGGACCGTGCGCATCTTGTCGCTATTTGTCATAATCAATACCCACAGGAACGCATTCCAACTGCCCAAGAACTTGAGAAGAGCAACGGTCATAATTGCGGGCTTAGATAACGGGACCACTATCTGCCACAGGAAACGAAAACGTGAACAGCCATCGATCCGAGCAGCATCCTGTAATTCGTCAGGAATAGAGCGAAAGAACTGCCTTAGCAGAAAGATTCCAAAAACGGATGCAAGCCATGGAATAATCAGTGCCTCGTAGTGATCAAACCAACCTAAACGGGTTATGGTTACATAGTTAGGGATAAGAAGCATCTGTCCAGGGATCATGAGGGTTGCCAGTAGAATTGCGAACAAGGCGTTTTTGCCAAAGAAATTCATCTTCGCAAAGGCATACGCAGCTAGAATGGTAGTAATTACCTCGCCTATAGTCGTGGTGATCGCCATGAAGAAGCTGTTGAAGAAGTAACGGCCAAATGGAGCGACGTTCCATGCCTTGATGTAGTTGACCCACTGCCAGTCTTTGGGAAACCACTGAGGAGGCATGCGTAGAACCTCAGATTCGACCTTAAATGAGGTCGTTACCATCCAGAAGAAGGGCAGAAGCATTATTGCGCATCCAAGAAACAGCAATGAGTACAAACTAAATTGGTAACCAAAGTTTCGAAGTCTGTAGTTACCAAGAGCTAGCTGCCTTGAAACCAATTTTCCTCCCTAAAACCAACAACATCATTGTAGCGATTGGTATAGCTAGTGGCAATATTAGGTGGTGTACAATA
>CAZKFV010000108.1:0-10503 GCA_964552295.1 uncultured Thermotogae bacterium
AGTACGAGAGGACCGGGGTGGACGGACCGATGGTGTACCAGTTGTCGTGCCAACGGCATTGCTGGGTAGCTATGTCCGGAACGGATAAGCGCTGAAAGCATCTAAGCGCGAAGCCCGCCTCAAGATAAGGTTTCCCACCTTAATTGGTTAAGACCCCAGGAAAATGACCTGGTAGATAGGCCGGGAGTGTAAGAACAGCAATGTTTTTAGCGGACCGGTACTAATCGGTCGAGGACTTGGCCCGAAATCTAAAAAAACCACTATGCAGTCTTCAGGGAACAGAAGCTTAAATGTTCTTTGAATAGATGAGGGATAACTCCCTCTCCCTTGACGGGAGAGGGGCGGGGTGAGGGTGAATAGCCCACACGAAACCTCATCTAAAAAAAACATATGCTAACCAAATTTCTGGTGGGTATCGCGGAGGGGCACCACCCGTTCCCTTCTCGAACACGGAAGTTAAGCCCTCCAGCGCCGATGGTACTAGTCTCGCGAGGGGCTGGGAGAGTAGGTCGTCGCCTGGTTTTTCTTTTGCATCCCTGCTTTCCAGTGGCTGTTTAGCGCAATGGCCACAACGTTGAATCCGTATATAGCCAAGGCAGCAAAAACTGACTAGGTAGGGACAAAGGTCACAGCTTTGTCCTCTTAGGTTGTCTATGCTTATTTTGCAGTTTAGAATTGCCTTCATGAAAGATAATCCCAGAAAGTTTAGAGACCGTTTTGATTCTGGTATCTGGATCACATTCTGGGGCATGGCTGCAAATGTTGTCTTGGTTTTCATCAAATTGCTTGTGGGAATATTCACCGGCTCACTGGCTCTTACTGCAGACGGAATA
This sequence comes from uncultured Thermotogae bacterium, assembly GCA_964552295.1. GTDB lineage: Bacteria > Bipolaricaulota > Bipolaricaulia > UBA7950 > UBA9294 > M55B144. The sequence continues at coordinate 834 of CAZKFV010000108.1, forward strand.
CACTCGGCATCAGATATTGCGACTGACTTAGCTGTGCTTGGTGGGATACATCTTTCGTCAAAACCAGCTGACTCTGAGCATCCCTATGGGCATGGACGGTACGAGACGCTTGCTGGGGGAGCGGTGGCTGTAGCAGTGATCCTTGTGGGCGTATTCATAGCCTGGGAAACAGGATCAGCATTGTTCGCTAAGCGGGTGAGCTATCCGGGCCTTCCCGTTGTTATGGTGGCGATTTTTTCTATTTTGCTCAAGGAGTGGATCTACCGGCGTACAATTAAGGCCGCGCGCCAGCTGAGCAGTCCAGCTTTGCATGCCAATGCTTGGCACCACCGATCTGACGCCCTATCCTCAATAGCGGTGCTTTTCGGTGGTATCGGAGGGCTTATTGGCTGGGGCCACGCTGATCAGGTGGCTGGTATAGTAGTTGGTGGGATGGTTGTTATAGCTGGGGCTCGAACCGTGCATCAGGTTATGCACGAGTTGACAGAGGGAGCGCTTTCCGATTCTGACCTGTCAGCGATACAGGAAGCCGTCGAAAAGGTTGGAGGAGTGCATAGTTGGCATGATTTACGTACTCACAGTGTGGGGCGCGAGATTTTTGTAGATCTGCGTGTATTAGTGGATCCTTCCCTTTCGCTTGTTGAGGGCCATTCAATCTCCACGCAGGTTGAAGAAGAAGTGAGAGCTGTCTTTAGTCGACCGGTAAGCGTAATTGTACATGTTGAGCCGGATGACTCGGACCTTGATTAGCATAAGAAATCACAGCTCAGTTAAAGACGTAGTTACATCATCGATGATTTGCGCCATTCTGTTTAGTTCTTCATAGCTGAGCTGTTCTCCTCGCAACGTGGGATCAATTCGGGCTTTAGCTAGTAGTCTGTTTATATGCTCTGGCGGGAGTGTATCTTGCAGGGCCCGACGTATCATCTTACGCCGGTTACCGTACAAAGCGTTTACAACAGAGAAGAAGGATTGTTCTTTGGCCGTGAATCTGGGGTTAGGAAGGAAAGAAAGTGACCACAAGGCGGAGTCAACTTCAGGAACTGGAAAGAAGGAGTTTCGATCTACCTGGCGCAATATTCTGACGTCTGCGTATGATCGAACCAAGATTCCAAGTGGCGTGCCATCCTTGCCAGGGCTGTTTGCGATCTTTGCTGCAACTTCCTGCTGGGTGAGCAAAATTGCTTTACGTATGTACTCTCGCTGCTCGATTAGGTGCTTTAGGATTGGGGCTGTAATGCGATAGGGGATGTTTCCTACTACCAATGCCTTTTCATCAAGCGATTGCTCAGCAAATGAGAGGGAAAGAAAATCCTCCCTGCAGATCTCGACGTTGTTCTTCTGCCCGATGGTCTGTTTCAGTATCTCAGCCAGGCGACCATCGAGCTCAACCGCAATTACCCGGTCGGCAATCTTGGCTAGTTCAGCGGTAACCGTTCCCAGGCCGGCGCCGATCTCCAGGATCACGCGCGGGGAAAATGCTCGAACCTCGTCGATTATTCCATTGAGCACATCACAACTAACAAGAAAGTTCTGTCCTAGCTTCTTGCTTGGGCGGATCTTTGCTTTGTTAAGCAGGGCGGAGATTTCATTTCTTGATATCAGATCTCTATTGCGCAACGTGGCTCGTGATCCATCCTGTGATTGTGTCAAACACTCGCTGATCCACTGGTTCATCCAGATGGCGATAGATTAGGTTAGGTTCTTCTGGATGGAGGCGCATAAGGTGGTTCAGATCTGGAAATAAGGCGAGTTCTACGTCTTGATTGCCAGCTTCTTTAAGTGCAGAGAAAAGAAGCTCGGCCTCAGATGGGGGTACCTGATAGTCTTTATCTCCTTGTAGGATCAGCACGGGGCAAGTCACCTTCTTGATTGTCTTTATTGGATCATGGTTAAAGTGCTGGCGAAGCCAGGCAAGGGGAAGGATCGTAAGCTCTGTTTGTTTTTCCCGGGTAAGCCAAGGCATTGATTCTACTAGTTGATCGAAGGTGTAATCTGACCAATTACCAGTGCTGTTACGGACGAAATCGAGGTATTGGTCCTCTTGTGCAAGTATTGATTGAACCTCATCCTCGCTTTTCCCCGCGTCTTCGTTCAAGCGCTTCACCTGAGAACGAATGATCCAATCAAGGCTGTGAGCAGGTGAGGCCAGAAGAACAAGGCCAGCAAGTTGATCGTGCTCCGCTGATATTATTGGCGCTAGGATTCCACCTTCGCTGTGGCCAAGCACGAATAGCTGTTTACTATCTATCTTTTCTGATGCTTGAAGCGCATCTAGGGCAGCTTTGGCGTCTGTGATTACATCCTCCATTGATGCCTCAGCAAAGATTCCCTCGCTTTCTCCCACTCCACGCTTGTCGTAGCGAAGTGATCCAATTCCCTTGTTTGCAAGGGCTTGGGCCAGCTGGTTGAACACGTTTGTTTCAAACCCTGTTGTGTTCTCATTGCGGTCGATCGGTCCTGAGCCGGGAATTAATAGAACGCCAGGGACTGGGGTATCCGCGCTTTCTGGTAGGGCTAGAGTAGCAGAAAGCGTGAACTCGGCGCTTTGAAAGGTAGTCTCTTCTTCTACAACCCCTTGGGTTGTTGTCTTAACAGTAGGTTCTGTGGAAACTGAAATTCCTTCTGGGAAGATCTGCGCGTTATAGGCTTGTACTCCTTGAGCATCATTTATTACCCCTACCAGTCTTCCTTGGTAAGAAAGCATTATGATCGCAAGGTCTCCCAGGTGAAGGTTGTAGCTTTTGCCCTCGTACTTTTCGTTTGCCGATACAAAGGTGATTGGCTTTGAATCATCGACCCTGGCCGGCAATGAAAGCAAGGCCTGTGGGACGGCTGCCTTGAACTGCGAGGCAATATAGCCCGAATCTATCCCAAGCAGAAGAACAGCATAATGGCTGATTAGATTATTGTCTAGTATTGCTATTTTCTCACCCTCTACATCAGCTTGTTGATGTGCTGTGCCAACACGAGTCTCCATATGCAGTCCGGTTAATCCCATCTGTGCAGAAACAATCTGTGATCCCGAGCCAGTTTCTGCGGCCAAGTGATAAAGAGTAGGAAGGAAGCTCCGATCAAACTCGTACTGCTGAGCCAGGGTAATATTCTGTTCTCCTACAGACATTGTTGCCTGCGAGATTAGAATATATCCTTCTGAAGGAGAGAAGAAAAGCGTGTACTGCTCGTCGATGATCTCTTTTCCTGCTTGTTCTACTACAAACACTCCGCTATCAATTAGCTGCCCCTGTTCCTGTACTTGCTGCGGTTGTGGGGCCACCAGGCCAAAGAAGAGGATTACCCCGATCACTGCTAGCGCTATCAGAATTGTCTTTTCCATCTTTCCCCCTTACCTTACTTCCAGCGCGTAAGGATTTGCTCTCGGCGAAACACCCTGATGGCACAGTATAGCACTATGACGCTTGCTGTAAACAGCACAACTGCTTCCAGGCCGATAAGCCATATGCTTACAAGTGTTTTCTTGCTTGTGTATATGATTAGAGGAACAATCGCTGGGATGATGCCCAAGCTTGAGATTTGATATGCGGCACGGGCGTCGGTGGCCCTAGAGGAGACAAGCAGCGTCACTCCTACTGAGAAAAGAGAAAGAAGCGGGGATAAGCCAAAAATAGCCGCAATCCATGGCAGTGTCAGCACGTGTGGCGGGATCCCGCCAACGAGCGGGATGGAGATTGCGATAAACAGGCCGAAGCTGCACCAAGTGAGAACAAGTGCCGGGATCACACTGGCCAAGGCCTTCCCCAAGAACAGTTCAATATCTGAGATAGGAGTGGCAAGGAGGGGTTCAAGGCTTCCCTGCTCCTTCTCGCCGATGATCGAGTAGGCTGCAATTGCTAGTGGGACAACGGCTGGGAGAATGAGGAAGTACATCAGTGCTGTGTTGAACAGCGCGATCTGCGCTACTTCGGCATCGATCTTTCGTCCCTGATAGACCATCATCAGCGCCGCACCGACCATGAACAGCGGGAGGAAGATCGCGCCAAACAGGATCATCTTGTTTCGCAGTGACTCGCGCCATTCCTTCAGTAGGATCACTCTAATTCGTACCATCGTTTACCTCCATCAGGTCGAGGTACAGATTCTCAAGGGATACCTTAAGCTCGCTTACGTACTGGACACTAGCGCCCAGCTCAACCAGTCTCCTGACGATGATTGGATTCTCCGTCTCCGGACTTGCAAGGGAGAACACGAGGGCATCATCGACGCGTTCGATCCGCTTGATAAACGGCAGGTCGAGGGCTTCCTCTATCCGCGGGGCCGGATCGACGAGATGGATCACCGTCTTTCGTCCGTACATCTGTTCCTTCAGCTCTTGCGGCTTGCCGACTGCGAGGAGTTTCGTCTTGAACAGGGCGACGCGGTCGCATAGTCGTTCGGCCTCGTCAAGGTTATGGGTGCACAAAAAGATAGTTCGTTCCTTATTACTTAGGGTCTCTATAACATCACGTACTACCTTCGCTGCCTCGGGATCCAAGCTAGCTGTTGGCTCGTCGAGAAACAGGATTTTGGGCTCGTGTAAGAGAGCGCGTGCGATGGCCAGCTTCTGTCGCATTCCCTTGGAAAGGGTTCCAGCTAGGCTATTACGCCTATCCCAGAGCTCAAATAGATTAAGGTAGCGCTGTACTTGTTGTCTTGGCGAAGGAACTTGGTAAAGCTTTGCAAACAGCAGAAGATTATCGAATACCGAGAGACGCTTGTAGAGCCCTGGGGTTTCAGTAAGGACTCCCACGTTCTGGCGAATGGATCTATTTTGCTTGCCAACCACAAATCCTGCTACTTTGGCTTGCCCACTTGTTGGAGCTATTAAGGCTGCTAGCATTCTGATGGTGGTCGTCTTACCAGCACCGTTTGGGCCCAAGAAGCCAAACACTTCTCCCTTGTCAACATCAAGGTTGATACCATTAACAGCGACCAGGTCTCCAAATTTTCTCACAAGCTTCTCTGTGTATATCATAAGATGTCTTTTATGCAATATTTACTTATCTTATTGTGTGCAATCTACTTGAGCAGTTAAGTGATTGCTATGCTTTAGCTGAAGTAAGACCTTACAAGCAAAGAATGTCATGTGTCCCATTCCGATTCCAAAATTGCCATAATCAGACTGTCGTAGTATCGCCCATCACGGAAATATGATTCACGCATTATCCCTTCGTGAACGAAGCCAAGTTTTTCGTAAGCCCGTTTTGCACGATTGTTATGCGAGTATACGTTGAGGTATATGCGGTGCATAGCCAGTTGCTTAAATCCGTAGTTTACTATTAGTTGTCCGGCTTCTGGAGCATATCCCTTGCCCCACTGATCACTTTCGCCGAGCATGATGCCAAATTCAGCGTTGCGGTTCACGTAGTCGATTGAGTGTAGACCGCAGTTACCAATGTGCTGATCATCGTTCTTGATAACGATCGCTAGCGAGAGGTTAGATTGATCTTTGTAATGTGAAAGAAGCCAGCTCTCTTCTTGGGATCGGCTCATGGGGAAGCGCATGGTAAGCGTGGAGGTGATCCCTGGATCATTGATCCACCTCAGGCACCGCTCCAGATCATCAGTATCTAGCGGTCTGAGATAGATCCGTTCGCCAACTAAGAAAGGGTTATGCATAACGATGCCTCCTATCGTGGTTGAAAGGGGAGTATAGCCTTATTCTGCATCGATGGGAAGTATTTAGGCCTGCTGAGCCAGATTCGATGGTAGAGCTTTTCTATGCTTCATAGCTCATATTGCCTGGCGCCTAGGTGTTTGGGGCAGGTGGTTTTAAGATAGTTGCAAAGTATTTAGCATCTCTCGTTACACAGTAAAAAGCATCACCGTTGATATGTTGTATCATATGTAGCGTCGTAGTTGCTTGCCCCGTGCAATTCTATTTCACTGCGGATCTGCAACGTTGCGCTTGTCCGGTTTAAATACGACAAACCCCAACGTGGCAGGCCAGCTGCACACGCTACACAGGAAAAAGCATCACCGTTGATATGTTGTATCTTACGTAGCGTTGCACCTCGTGTGCAACGTTGCGCTTGTGCGGTTTAAATACGACAAACCCCAACGTGGCAGGCGAGCTGCACACGTTACAAAAACCTAGAAAACCTCAACGTGGCAGGCCACAGTGTGGCAGGCCCCAGTGGAGTAAGACTTCACGGGGTAAACAAGCTGCACGCGCTACACAGGCAAAGGCAAAAGCGTGCTCGTCGATATGTTGTTTCTTATGTAGCGTTGCACCTCGCGTGCAACGTTGCGCTTGTACGCCCTGTCTGCGCGCACGAAAAAAGGCGATCGACTTGCGCCGACCGCCTCTGCAAACTTATTTTAGATAGAAGTCCTAATTGCGACCGTAGCCGCTCCCATCACAAACGCCGTTTCCTTTTCCGTGGCCGTTGCCGCCACCATCACTCAGGCCCTTTCCCTGACCTTGCATATGCCTGAAGCCAGTGCCATCTAGTGGTCGAACCCAGTCTGGGTCCTCACAGTTTGGTATCCCGTCTCCATCCGAATCCTGGTTTTGCTGCAAAGAACACTCTCCTGTACCTCTTGCAGCGGTCCATTCATCGCTTCCTTTTCCACCAAGCCGATTTCCCGCTATGGCCACAAGCCCTACAACAAGTAGGCTTACCATCAGCAGCCCCACAATTAGCTTTCGTATTCTGGTCATTTTGACCTCTCCTTTGCTTATGAGATGTGACGATGATAGACCGCTGGAATGAACGAAGAGTGAAAAACTTATCTGAAAGCTGTCAGCTTCGAAGACACAGTTTCAGCCACAGCGAGTCGGCAGACTGAAGGAAAAAGTAGTCCCTTTGCCTAAATCACTTTCAACCCAGATTCGTCCACGGTGGGCGTTTACAAGCTCTTTGGTTATAGCTAGGCCAAGGCCGAGCCCCTTAGAAGCATGCTTTCCGCGGTAGAACCGGTCAAACACGTGAGTGCGCGTTTCCTCATCCATACCTTCGCCTGTGTCGATGACATTGATCACCACATCATCAATGCGCGCTTCAACCTTCACAGTAATGGTATCGCCAGCCACGGTGTGACGCAGGGCGTTTGACAGAAGATTCCACAGTATTTGAAGCAACCGTAGCCGATCAGCGCAAACCTGCGTAATGGTAGGTGGCGTATCTAGAACGAACTGCTTGCTATCGGTCTCAAAGAGGGCCTCCCCATCGCGTTCTACTTCGTGCATTACATCAAGCAAATCAAGGATCTCCAGCTTTAGGGGAAGCTCTCCGGCTTCAGCTAGGGATATGTCTTGAAGCTCGTCCACCAGATGAGATAGATGCTCAAGCTTATCGCTTAACGATACAAGGTTCTCTTCGCTTGCTGGTTGAATCTTGTCCAACATGGCTTCTACCTTAGCTTGCAGGATGGCTAGAGGGTTGCGCAGCTCGTGGGCAATATCAGCCAGCATGTGTTTGCGCACCTTCTCCGAATGCGCAAGGCTCAACCGCAAATCGTCTAACACCTGCGACAGCTCACCTATTTCATCCTTGCTCTCGACACAGACAGTTTGAGTAAGGTCACCTGACGAGATCGACTTGGTGGCCCTGATCAGCCGCCCGAACGGTGCAGTGATCATCTTAAGCAGGATAAGCCCCATTGCTATTGCCACGAAAAGGCTGATGAGAGCAGTTATTGCAACAGAGCGCCTTACTGAGACCAAGAGATCTTCTTCCAAGCCGCTGAACCGGTTAAGCATTGCGCCGGTAAACAAAACGCCGACCTGCTTGCCATCAACAAGCACAGAAACGCCCTTGGATAACGTCTCAGCCGACAGCCTTTCCCTGGCCAGATCCTCAGAGCTAGAATAAACGATATTTCCCTTAGGGTCAGTCAGCAAAACATGGTTTCCCCACTGGAATCTACCTGTCGCAACGCTCCGGCCAGCACCGCCTCCCTTACGCCAGCCTGGGTTAGTCCACTCATCGAAGATCTTTTCAGCCCCGTCCCACTCACCGCCACTAGCGTAGAATCTAGCCAGCTCCTCGCTTAACTGCCCTACGGAGGCCACGTTTTCTGAAACGATGTACTCCTTTACATTTTCCGAGACGAAGTAAGTGGCCAGAAAATACACAGCCAAAAGAGAAATAACACCCACAACCGCTAGACCAAGAAAGAGCTTGTAACCCAGGGCCAAGTTTCTAAGGCGTATCATTCGTCCTTTCCAACAAGCTTGTAGCCCACTCCGTAGACGGTCTTAAGGATCTGTGGAGAAGCTGGATCTTCCTCGATCTTCCGTCGTAGGTTCATCACATGATTATCGATGTTTCTCATCAATGCCGGAGTTGTGTAACCTTGCACCTTTTCCAGAAGCTGCATGCGGGTAAACACCCGGTTTGGCCAGCGTGCGAGGAACAAAAGTAGCTCAAACTCGGTTGGGGTAAGCTCAAGTTTCTTCTTTCCCCTCCACGCTTCGCGGCCTGCTGCATCAATGCTAATATCTTTTAGCTTGATCACATTATCGGCAGGCGCGGTTCCATCAATTCTTCGCAGAATAGCCTGTACGCGCAGCATCAGTTCACGTGGACTGAACGGCTTTACCACATAGTCATCCGCGCCAAGCTCCAGGCCAACAACCCTATCGATCTCCTGAGCGCGTGCGGTAAGCATAATAAGAGGTACCTGCGACCTGCCGCGGATCTGTCTGGCCACATCAAAACCATCCATATCAGGAAGGCCGAGATCCAGAATGACCAACGCCGGCTCTTCCTCTTTGTAAGCGGCAAGTGCCGATGCCCCATCGTATGTCTTCACTGGATCAAAGCCAGATTTGTGAAGATAATCGGCGACCGTGTCTACCAGCTCATGTTCATCATCGACTACAAGAATCCTTTTACGCACCGTTCCTCCAGGATAAAGGGCTTTGTACTCAAGCTTATATTAAATTAATCCGGGGACATATACCTCATTTCTTCGCTTTCCGCCCGGTCTTTTGGGGGCGTAGCGACCGTCCAGTTAACCTCTCGACGCTTTCCACAAAGTATCTACCACCTACTGGCCTGCCCGTTCTTGTATTGAGACGAATATCCCTTGATTCTTCAGGATCGGTAGAGAGAAGCGTTCGCCAGTCATCTAGCTCTTGAAACAATGGAGATTCGTTCACGAGCGGGTCAATTTCCTCTTCACCCACAAGCCATCTCGCACTTGACCAGGGGTATGTCCAAGCTTCACTGACCATCCCTGCACGAACAGGATTGCGGAGCACGTATCGAATGGCAGCGATTACATAGGATTCTTCAAGGGGGCATGAGAAGAAACGTCCCTGGAAGAGATAGCCGCGCCAGTTCTCACGGAAGTTGATCATCCGCGTGTAGCGCTTATGGGCCTCACCGATGCCTTTGGCAAGGCTTGCCGGTGTCTGCGGGATAGCGATGAGATGGATGTGGTTTGTCATCAGACACCAGGCGAGGTAATGCACTCCAAATCGTTCGCCTTGCTCGGAGAGGAGCTTGACGTAAGCGCGCCTGTCATCATCTGAGAAGAATACATCCATTCGTCTGACGCCACGTTGTGTGACGTGGTGCGGTGTGCCGGGCACAACGACCCGGGCTATGCGAGCCATACACGTAGTTTACCATAAGTGATCTAATATGAGAATAGCGGGAGACTTCGGCTTGCCTGATCAAGGTTACGAAATGAGGTATATGTCCCCGGATTAAGAAAATGA
>CAZKFV010000109.1:0-6956 GCA_964552295.1 uncultured Thermotogae bacterium
GTTAGAAGGGATTTGTACAGCAACCTTTTGCACAATCTGAGTGTTACTCGCTTCTGGAAACCGCCAGCTGGTGAGCTATAGGAAATCCGGGGACACATACCTCATTTCCTCACCATGACTGGCTCTTGCCCTTGGAAATGAGGTATGTGTCCCCGGAACCCAGGAAAGCGATATCTACTGCGCACCCCCCTTAAGGGAGTATGCGGCAAGGTGTTACAGGCAGCAGGCGTGGCGATACCGCCGCCGGTGACTCCAGTAAGGGAAAACGAAGCTTGTGGTGCCAAGACCTCTTCCCTTACCCTGTAATGCCCTTGGAAAGGTAACTTCAAATTTGTAACTGTAGAAGATGGGTTTGATGGTCTGTCTGTGGGTTGTTGGATCCTCGGCAGCTTTTTCTGATGTTCAGGTAGAAATGATTTCCTCAGCAAAAAATGTCGCCCCAGGGGAGTTTGCTACACACGTCTTCTCAGTTACCAATGATAGTTCCATTACGGATAGCATTGATCTTGTATTTACAATTCCCGATGGTTGGGGGATTCTTGGCGCTCCAACAACGCTTCTTCTTAATCCAAGCGAGCAACAGACCTTATTTGTGACTGTAACTATTCCATCGGGGGCCGTGGCTGGGGGATACGAAGTAAGCTTGAAGGCAACTTCCCAGGGCGCACCTGCTCAGAGCGCTACAGCCAGTGGATGGATCAATGTTCGTCCGGTTAACGAACTGGAGGTGATCTTGCCCGCTTTCCAGAGTGTCCAGCCAGGGGCTAAGGTGATCTATGAACTGGTTGTTATCAATCGTGGAAATGCACAGGATACGGTGAGTATTGAGGCTAGCTCAGCAGAAGGGTTTCCCGTTATTGTCTCACATCCTACTCTCAGCCTGTCGCCGCAAGAGAGGGTTGCAGTAACTTTGAGTGTTGAGATTCCCGCTGGTGCCGGCTCCGGCCGTGACCTTCTTTCTTTTTCGGTCTCCTCTAAGCTCTACCCAGGGGTTAGTAAGTATGAAACGCTGTTTACTACCATTCTTCCTGCTGGGCCACAGGCAGTTGGCGGGACGTTGATGCAGGAACTTCCCTCGCGACTTCGGTTCTCGTTTGGCCAGAATGTATTTACAGGGGACCTAGATAGTAACCTTGCCTTATCGGTATCCGGAGGGGTTCTCGACGGTTACTTCTCTTCCTACTTGGGAGTGTCTTCGGTATTTGGGCCGGATCCACTTGATGTTGGTTATTTCTATCTTTCGTATCGATTGAGTCCCAGCACTTACAGGATCGGAGATGTTTATCAGAAGATAACCAACCTGCTCGCGATCAATGGTAGGGGGGGTAGCCTGCTGATTGACGACGATTACTACAAACTCACGTTCATCGGTGGTGGCTCGTCCGATGAAACACGAGCAGCCATTGGCCTTGCTGCTGGCCCGCGCGATTGTCGCCTTGGCATAGCACATCTGGAGAAGAGAGGCGAGGCATCACACCAAATGGTATGGAGCCTAACAGGACACGCACGGCCTTTGGAAGATTGGACAATAGATATCGAAGGTGCGCTTGGTAAAGATGGCGTGCTTTCCAGCAGAGCCTTCTTCTTCAACACAACAATCGATTCCGGTTCGTACTACTTCGATGGGCAAGTTTTCTCTATTGGCTCATACTTCCCTGGGTTGCGAAGTGATTCGGCTGGAATCCAAGTCTCGCAGCGGGTTAGGTTAAGTAGTTTCTCGCTTGCTGCCTCGATGAGTCATGATTGGGACAACGTCAGTAGCAATCCGTCTTTCACAAGGACAATCAAGGACCAGTTGGGAGTAAACATATCGGCGACGCCGCACGATGACGGACCGACCATCAATTCGACTGTGGAGTTCACCTGGAGAAGGGATCCACAAGTGACAAGCGAGAACGAGGTCCGTCGCCTTTTCTTCGTGGAGCTTCGAAACTTGGAAGGAGTACTGCCTTACTCATTCTCGGGCAAAGTAAGTGATCAATTAGACAACATCGCGGAGACTTCCTATCGCACTCTTACTTTTAGCGAAGGTATTGGATTATCGATTCAGGACATAGACCTTTTCATGACATTGACACACACCAAGAACTTGGAGCTAATGACCTACGGGCTTATCTCCGGTGGAACAATTGTAGATATCAGTTTCCGTGCCAATGGGTCAATGCACTCTGGGTCAATCAGCCTTACGAATGATAACGATGAATTTGACCTCAGGGCGAGTGTGAGTGCCGAGATCATCGACAATCTTGACCTGGATTTGAGTGCCAATATTGGTTGGGATAGGGCTGAGCTTACCGCGGCTACGTTTAGCTGGAGTACAGCTTTCAATTGGCGCTTTGATTTGCCTGTTCCATTTCTGGTCACCAAAGCGCGGGTAGGCGGCCGTGTATTTATCGATACGAATTCAAATGGGCAATTGGATGAAGAAGATATGCCGTTAGAAGGAGTTATTCTATCGATAGGCAGGAGTGATGTATCGACGGACGCTGACGGTCGGTTCCGTTTTCCGCCTCTCAATCCAGGAACATATACCGTTGACCTGAGCCGTATTCCGTTAAATGCTCGGTTGATCTCCAGGCCGATAGTCAGCCTTTGTGCTGGATTGACTAAAGATGTCGAAATCCCCCTTGCTCCGGTCAGTCTTGTCGAGGGGATACTGTTTAATGATTCAAACAAAGATGGGGCTCGCTCGGAAGAAGAAAGTGGATTTGCCCAGGTTCGAATCATAATTACAGATGAGCAAGGAAATGAAACCGACTCGTATACTGGCGCACAAGGCAGGTTCTCGTTCAGTGATGTCTTACCCGGTAGATACGTAGTATCGGTTGATGCGTGGACACTTCCGGACCGGTTTGTATTCACTACCGATCCAGCTGCAACAATAGATGTGACAAGTCGAAAGCAAACTAGCATTGAGCTTGGCGGGTTCATTAAACCTAGGCAGGTTGTGATCACCTTTCAACCTCCTACGGCAGACTTCTACTTCACGCCTGATAACCCAGTAGTTGGTGAGATAGTCACATTTGACGGTTCCGATTCATTTGACTTTGACGGCGAGGTAGTTGCATACGCTTGGGATCTCAACGGAGATGGAGAAACTGATGCTGATACTGTCATCGTAGAGACTAGATTTCCGGCTAGTGGATCATATGACGTGACATTGACAATAACCGACAATGACGGTAACAGTGATTCTATAACCTATACCATTGAGGTGAAATAAAAGGCTCAAAGCTGTGCAAGTAGCTCAAGCTGTCGCGGAACGTTGAGGTTGGTGAACGAAACCAGATCCTCATCGAAGCGTCTCACTTCTTTTTCGCTTAAGGTGCGCAACTGCAAGTGCTTGTAGACCGCGGTAAGCTTGAATGCGCCTCGATGTATCGCCGTTTGAATTGCCGGTATTGCTTTGCGCCTATAACTTGCGCACAAAGGTTCATAGTAGCCCTTGATAACCGGAACACAGACATCCACGTTACCAGACATAGCTGTTATGTAACTGACAAGAGAAGGTCTCACAAATGGCATATCGCAAGCTACAACAAACGACAGATCAGTTTTGGACGCAGCAAGGCCGCTGTATATGCCAATAAGCGGACTGCGTATATCATACATATCTTGTACCACACGTATGTTAACATCAGCTATGGACTTCGGTAGATCAGAGCCAACGATAAGCGTCTCCAGGAATAGCCAAGAGAGATTAGAGAAGAGGTGCTCGATAACCGTATCGCCACGCGGGGTAGACAGTAAGTGCTTGGGCTGTCCCATACGGCTTGACCGACCACCAGCAAGTATTATAAGCGTCGCTCTTTCTGTCATTTCAGGATACGCTCACTGTGAGAGTAGATATTGAACCTTTCTCCCCTGACAAACCCACACAAAGTTATTCCCAGCTTTTCCGCAAGATCCACGGCTTGAGATGTGGGAGCGGAGATGGACCCGACTATCGGGATGCCGCATCGACCTATCTTTTTCATCATGCTCTGGGGTAATCGAGAAGACAGGAATAGAAAGCTTCTTTGAAAGTCCACTTTCGAGGCAAGGGCTTCTCCAATCACTTTGTCCAGGGCACAGGTGCGGCTGATGTCTTCAACGAATACCGACTTTCCGCCCTCATCGTACAATGTCACTACATGTGTTCCCCCCGTTTGCTGAAAGACACTGGCCTTGCTATGGGCCTCTGCGGCTATCTTGAAGATCTGCTCTCTGGAGATAGACAGATCACTAGAGACCGGCGCGAGATTGCGTAATGGCCCAGTAGGTTTTAGAGCCACATATATCTTCCCGTCCTGGATATCATAGGATATAGATTCATCAAGTGAATCGATGATCCCTTCGGAAAACACATAGCCATAGGCTAATTCACGAAGCCTATCTGGCGAGCAGGCCGTTGATAGAACCCTTTTGCTGTTGATATACAGCTCCACTTGCTGCTCTACAACGAGAAGATCTTCTACAACTTCACCTTGCTGGCTAGATAGACGTTGTATCGTCCTTCTTACTAAGCTATCCATCTTGGAAGCAGGCTGTGGCTGCAAGAAAACCCTCGCAGCCACACATGCATCCCTGCTAGGATTTCTTCTCGTTTCTCAGATAAACGATCCAGTACAAGGTAGCAACAAAGAAAGCTCCTCCGATGATATTGCCCAAAGTCACTGGGATCAGGTTCATCACCATTCCTCCGATCGTCAGGTGAGAGAGATTATCAACAAGCCCAGCAGCGGACACGATCGCTTCCTGCCCCTTTAGCAGCATCCCCATAGGAATGAAGAACATATTGGCGATACTGTGCTCAAAACCGCTAGCAACAAAGGCCATTATGGGAAAGAAAATTGCCCATACTTTTCCAATGACGGTGTTTGCTGATACCGCCATCCACACAGCCAGACATACTAACCAGTTGCACAATATCCCGCGTGTCAATCCCTCTACAAAGGTCAGAGTGACTTTCCCATTAGCGATAGCCAGTGCCTTTGCTCCAACAAGACCGCCACCTGTCTTCCATAATCCACTCCAATACATCAGGAGAACAAGCAACAGGGAACCAGCCAAGTTGGCAAAATAGACGATAATCCAGCTTCTTACCAATCGCTTAACGCTGACTTGCCGGTCGAGTACAGACAGAAAGATCAAGTTATTTCCGGTGAACAACTCCGCTCCGGCAATTACGACTAGCATTAGACCAACACTGAACACAGCTCCCCCGACTAGCTTAGCCATCCCTGCACCGAAGAAGGATGCCATGTCGTGGGTTACCATAATCATGAGCTGGGCCCCGAAGCCGATATATACTCCGGCAAATATACCAAGTATCGCCATCTTCAGTGCGCTTGCCTGCGTTTTTGTCACACATACCGAGCGAGTCAGCGTATCAGCTACTGTGGCTGGATTCTTGCAGCTAAAATCGACCATTGTGAAACCTCCTTACTGATTCGTTTGTGTTAGGGTTTACTGAGCTGACAGGCAGCAACCTTGAGTTCAGGGATCTTTGCTGTAGGATCCAGAACATCGTTTGTAAGCCTGTTTGCTGCTGCCTCGGCGAAGTGGAAAGGCACGAACACCGATCCTTCCGCCACTTTGTCCGTCACTTTTGCTGTGGTTGTGATCTCACCACGACGGGTTGAGATCCTTACCTTTCCTTCATCCTCCAGGCCGAGTCTACGGGCATCACTTGGGTTAATCTCTGCATATGCGGTACTGACAAAGGCGTTTAGCGCCTCGGCTCGACGGCTCATGGTCCCAGTGTGATAATGGAATAGGATTCGCCCGGTAGAAAGAATAAATGGGTAATCATCGTCTGGTAACTCTGCTGGGGGAATGAAATCAACGGGGTGGAACTTACCTAGCCCTCGGCTGAACTTCCCCTTGTGCAAGTAAACCGTTCCTGGGTGATCTACGCTTGGACATGGCCATTGTAAGCCGTCTGGAACAAGCCGGTTGTGATGAATTCCTCCGTAGATTGGAGTGTTGGTGGCTATTTCATCCATGATCTCAGCTGCACTGTTATAACTCATGTGATAGTCAAACAACTGCGCTAGTTTACAGATGATCTGCCAGTCGGGTAGTGACTCTCCAGGTGCATCTACCACTTCGCGTAGCAGTAAAACGCGACGCTCTGTGTTTGTGAACGTACCCTCCTTCTCCGCAAACGAAGCAGCAGGCAGGACTACATCCGCAAGCTCAGCAGTATCACTGAGGAAAATATCGCTTACAACAAGGAATTCCAGATTGTGGAGCGCTTCCTCTACATGATTCAGGTTTGGATCCGAAACCATTGGGTTTTCGCCCATGATTATGAGGCCCCTTACCTTACCTTCTGCAGCAGCGTTCATTATCTCCACAACAGTGAGCCCGACATCGGCGGAAAGCTTTGCCCCCCAAGCCTTTTCAAACTTCTCCCGCACAGCAGGGTCGGTCACTTTTTGGTAACCCGAGTAAACGTTTGGAAGCGCTCCCAAGTCGCAAGCGCCCTGGACATTGTTCTGGCCGCGTAGCGGATTTACACCGGTAGCCCATTTGCCCATGTTACCGGTGATCATTGCCAGGTTGGCAGTAGAGAGAACGTTGTCGGTTCCTGTAGTGTGTTGGGTGATACCCATTGAATAAACCAATGATGAGGTTTTCGCGCTCGCGTAGATCCTCGCTGCTTGTCGCAGCTTGTCTGACGGGATACCGGTTATTTGTTCAACCTTCTCTGGGGTATACTGCTCGACGATTTTCTTGAGATCCTCCACTCCCTCGGTCCGCTCGGTGATGAATTGCTCGTCTTGCAGTCCCTCTTTTAGGATCACGTTCATCATTCCGTTCATCCAAGCCACATCAGTACCGTTTCGCTGCCTTAACCACAGAGTGGCATCCTTGACAAGGTCGATCTTGCGAGGATCTACGACGATCAGTTTAGCCCCGTGCTGATGAACAGCCTTGCGGATAACAGAAGCAATCACTGGGTGAGTCTC
>CAZKFV010000110.1:0-2583 GCA_964552295.1 uncultured Thermotogae bacterium
CTCCGTGAGATCAGCCCCGATAAGTTGGAAGCGGCTGCCTCTGACCCTGCTTTTCTCAGTTTGTATGACTCTGTGATATCTGCTTTCGACGCTGAGATGTCAGACAAGGATAGCTGGTTTGATAGCAAGTACCCTGATGTCCTTGATGGTCCTGTTGCCTATTTCTCCATGGAATTTGCTATACACAACTCCCTTCCCCTTTATGCCGGCGGGCTAGGGATCCTAGCTGGCGATGCCTGTAAAGAAGCAAGCGACCTGGGATTGCCTCTGGTTGGAGTTGGATTCATGTACCCCCAGGGGTATTTCCATCAGTGTATTTCCCCTGAAGGTTGGCAAGAGGAAGTGTACAGACAGCTGGATTTTAACGAAGCGCCTATCAACCCGATTAATCCAGTCCCCGGCTCTAAGTGGTGCAGCCCGTTGATTGAGATTAAGCTCGGTGATAGGCCTTTCTATATCGGCGTGTGGCAGGTGCATTTGGGTCGTGTCAACATTTATCTATTATGCTGTAATGTTGAAGGGAACGCTCCCCCGGACCGAGAATTGTGTAATCGTCTTTACACCTCCGACCAAGAACAGCGCATCCAGCAGGAGATTATGCTGGGAATTGGAGGCGTACGTGCCTTGCGAGCCCTTGGCATCAAACCCTCTGTCTGGCATGCTAATGAAGGCCACAGTACCTTCATGATATTGGAGCGTCTCAGAGAGGAAGTAGAGAAAGGCGCGAGCTTCACTGAAGCTGCGCAGACAGTGCGGGCGACAACTGTTTTTACAACACATACGCCAGTCCCTGCAGGGCATGAGGTCTTTCCTATCTCGCTTATGGAGAAGTACTTCTACAGTTATTGGCAGTCTCTCGGAATCAACAAGGAAGCATTCCTAACGCTAGGACAACCAGGTGGCGCAAACGACCAGACTTTTGATATGACCGTGCTTGGCTTGAAGGTGGCAGACCACCGCAATGCCGTCAGTCAGATTCATGGAAGGACCGCGCGCAGGATGTGGCAGGGATTGTGGCCCCAAGTTACCGAAGATGAAGTGCCTATATCGCATATTACTAACGGGATTCACGTCCCCACGTGGGTTGCTCGAGAGATGGGGCAGCTCTATGAGAAGCACTTGCAGCAGAATGTATCAAAAGGCCGTAATTGGGATGATATGGATTTTCGCCAACTTGTACTGAGTATCCCTGACGAGGAACTCTGGAGAGTGCATCAAATCCTTAAACGCAAGCTAACAAACGTCATGACGGACCGAGCACGACAGCATTCTACTGAGCGTCCCTGTACTGCCCGACAAGTATTAGCTATGGGCGCTTTGCTCGACCCGGGGGCTTTGACCATCGGTTTTGTCCGGCGCTTTGCCTCGTACAAGCGCCCGGAACTAATCCTGTATGACGTGGAACGTCTCAAACGCATTGTAACTGATAAAGGGCGTCCGGTCCAGATAGTCTTTGCGGGGAAGTCTCACCCCGCTGACATCCCTTCAAAGCAACTTCTTCACGACATATATACTGTCGCCACGGATCGTGAATTCCAAGGTCGAATAGCCTTTGTTGAAGACTACGACATGCATATAGCTCACTATCTGGTCCAGGGTGTGGACGTCTGGTTGAATACACCGCGGCGCCTTCGAGAAGCCTGCGGCAGCAGCGGTATGAAAGCGTCCATAAATGGTGTCCTGCATCTCAGCGTCCGAGACGGCTGGTGGTACGAAGGATATAATGGCAATAATGGTTGGGCTATTGGCGATGACGTGGAAGCTTACAATCCAGAGGAGGAAGATAGCTCAGATGCTGAGGCTCTCTACCGTCTGCTGGAAGAACAGATTGTGCCTCTCTACTATCAACGGGATAGGGCTGGCGTGCCTCATGCTTGGATGGGCATGGTCAAAGAAGCGATTAGCTCGATTGGACCTGTATTTTGCACCCGACGGATGCTGAAAGAATACACCGAGCGAATCTATATACCGGCGGCTCGTAAGTAGAATCGATCTAGAAAAGCAGATTCAATCGACCATAATTAGACATAGTTCTGTGCGGTGGTTAAAATAACCATTGAACTGGTCGGAAAGCAGCATTCCCAGTCTATCTATTTCTGGAGCATGAAATCTATAGTGTAATGGGGCGAGGGATATATAGATGAAAAAGGTATTGGCCCTGGTCCTCGCTGGTGGGGAAGGGAAAAGATTAAGTGTCCTAGCACGAGAGCGTGCTAAACCAGCAGTCCCTTTCGCTGGCAAGTACCGTATAATTGATTTTGTTTTAAGCAATTGCGTTAACTCCGGGATCAACGCAGTCGCTGTTGTACCCCAGTATAATCCCCGTTCGTTAGCACGTCATATTGGTGTGGGCAAACCGTGGGACCTCGATCGTGTAGTTGGAGGAATCACTCTACTCTTTCCTTTTGTAAGCACGAATGGAGAGATGCGCTGGTATAAAGGCACTGCTGAGGCTGTTTATCAAAACCTTCAGTTCATAGAGGACAGCCGTGTTGACGAGGTTCTCATTCTCTCGGGGGATCACGTTTACACGATGCGTTATGAGGAGATGATTAACTATCACCGCCAACAAGAGGCTGATAT
>CAZKFV010000111.1:0-6624 GCA_964552295.1 uncultured Thermotogae bacterium
CGTCTTTATACTAACCACTGTTGAGATAGCGCACAGCAAGGATACAGCTGCTGCAAACGAGTCAATGTAAGAAACAAAGTCACATCGAGCCAGTAGGTAATCATCCGCGTTATCTACCAAGGGAGAGAGCTCTGAATCGGTAATTGCTAGAGTTCTTATGCCATTCTTTTTGGCCATAGCGAAGTCTCGGACTATAGCGGTAATGTAGCGAGGAAAAGAAATCGCAATTACTATCGAGTACTCAGTTGCAGAAACCAGCTCCTCCTGGAATTGCCCTGTGCTCGTTGTTACCGCGACAGTGTTATCAACGGATTTCTTGAGGGCCATTTGAAGGAATTGCGCCAGACAGCTGCACATGTTGTATCCGACTATAACAACTTTGTCAGCCTGAACGATACGCTTGACCACTCGATTCAGTGTTCTTACATTGAGATCATGCAACGTATTCTCCAGATTCTTGATATCAGTAACCAATGACTTAACAGCAGGGCTAGTTGTTGTGTTGGTGTGTTTACTCCCTTTCTGAAGGCGACTCAAAGTCGTAAGTTTACTTTGCACCTTGTCCTGCAACGCAACACGCATCTCCGGAAAACCTGAATAGCCTAATTCAAGTGCTAGCCTGATCACCGTTGGTTCACTGACAGCAGATCGTCGAGCAAGCTCTGCTGCTGTAAGAAAAGCTACTTCGATATTGTTATCTACGATATACTTCGCCACTTGCTTTTTCTTACCCGAAAGAGGCGTCGACTTAATCAACGCTAGTATATCTTTCTCTTTTCTTGCCATAATTTCATTCTACATCCAGACACTCGATCTGCCAAGGAGTTGTTCATTATCAGAGATCCCTTTTATATTGCCTCGATGAGGCATTAAAAAGTATTCCACGATCTGATCAGGCGCAGGCCAACAAGGCAACACCAACTTTGTAACAACCCATGCTAATTAACCATCAAGATTTGCTTCAATTCCCTATGTCTAAGAAGAATCTTGCTCTTGCTTAATCTGCAAAATCTGGAATTCACAACAGCGCTCTTGAGCACAGGCTGAAGTGTTTAAAGAAGACAATCCAGGCTATCAATAGCAGAAGAATGTCGCTTA
The DNA here is from genome assembly GCA_964552295.1 of uncultured Thermotogae bacterium. Taxonomy (GTDB): domain Bacteria; phylum Bipolaricaulota; class Bipolaricaulia; order UBA7950; family UBA9294; genus M55B144. The sequence continues at coordinate 1,099 of CAZKFV010000111.1, forward strand.
GAACAAAGGACTCAAGGCTGTCGTGGAATAGGCTATTATCATAGCGTTTCCAAAAGAAGCACACAGGTTTCTGTAGCTATCAGAAGCTTGACATTTGTTCGAATACTAGGTATCTTTCGCAAGAAAAGCTTCAGTATTCAGATACAATGAAAGTTTTGTTTCGAAACGGAGATGGGTCTATTAGAATGTTAATCGAGGTTGTACAAGATAGTCCAATATTCTTATCCAGGGCTTGTCTAAAGAGGCAGCCCCAGTAATTGGCCCGTAATTGCTTGTAGCTACGGTGATATATAACGACTACCTGCAACATTGCATCGGGAGGGACTAAGCAAGGAGGCAAAAAATGCTTACATATGACTCAGTAAAAGAACTAATCGTCATGGAGGAGATAGAATTTATCGATTTCAAGATCGTTGACATGATCGGGCGATGGAGACATATTACTGTTCCGGTAAGTCGTTTCTTACCCAATCTACTTGAAGATGGCGTCGCCTTTGATGGCTCCAACTTTGGCTATGCGAGCGTAGAAGGAAGCGATATGCTGCTTTACCCGGACCTCGATACAGCCGTGATTGATTACTACAACAATGAAAAGGTCTTATCTATTATTAGCGATATCTACCTCGCAGGGGGAAGGGGCCCCTTCACTGGAGATCCTCGCGGGGTTTTGAAGCGAGCCCAGAAATATCTCGTTTCTGAGGGCATCGCCCAGACCGCGATGATGAGTCCCGAATTTGAATTCTATGTATTCGCCCAATCAGACTACTCTACCGGGGACACTGAATCGCATTATACGCTTACCCCCTTGAACAGCAATACCGAGTACTCTTTTTATCACATTTCACCACCGGAAGACCAGCTTTTTTCATTGCGTAACGAGATCTGCCGACAACTGGAGAAAAGAGGTATTCCTGTCAAGTATCATCATCATGAAGTTGGGCCTTTGGGCCAGCTGGAGATCGAGCTTGGATTCGGTGAGGCTTTGAAGATGGCTGACACCACCCTAGCTGTGAAGAACCTTGTACGTAACATTTCAGCAGAGCGTGGGCTTAGCGCCACCTTCTTGCCCAAGCCGGTATTCGGGCAAAACGGAAATGGTATGCATGTTCACCAATATTTGGCAAGCCAAGACAAAAGCATATTTGAGCAAGACGGCGCACTTTCCGAGCTCGGGCTTTGCTATGTTGGTGGTATTCTGTCACATGGACGTAGCCTATTCGGTTTGACTAACCCTTCGACAAACTCCTACTGCCGGCTCGTTCCTGGCTACGAGGCACCTGTTTCATTAGCCTTTGGTGAAGGCAACCGTTCTGCAGCTATTCGTATCCCAGGATATGCAACACCAGCACAAAGGAGAGTTGAATTGCGCACTGTGGATGCTATGTGTAACCCATACTTTGCTTTTGCCGGGATGCTGATGGCCGGAATAGATGGCATAACACGCAAACTCAACGCAACCAAACTAGGCTTCGGGCCCTACAGTCAGGATCTCTACGATGTGTCTTCCCAGCAGTTGAAGGAAATTAAACAAGCACCAGCAAGCCTTGGTGAAGCACTCGATGCTCTTGAAAAAGACCATGATTACCTGATTATCGGAGACGTGTTTGATGAACATCAGATACAGCAATGGATTCAGGCAAAGAGGGAAGAAGAGCAGCAACTTCGCCGCAGGCCTCATCCTTACGAATTCTCGGTCTACTACGGTCTATGAACTACGACCTATTATTTTTCTAGTTTGCTTTGCTGTAGATGGAAACTCGCTAAAGACAAGAGGACCAGGCTGCTTTGGGACCTGAAAAGAGAAGCGAAACCCATCTAACCTTATTGCAAAATCCGGATGCCAATAGTACACTTTGATAAGTGGTCCTACATAATGGGCTTTGTAGAAGTTTTTCTTTCGGACCGGGAGAGCGAGTAGCAAATGACGCAAATAAATGGCGGTATGTACCGGGTTCTTTCTGACAGACAATGCCTTCAGATTCATCAAGCAGCACTAGACGTGCTTGAGCGTGTTGGAGTGAAAGTTAATAGCGAACCATTTCGATCTATCCTAGCCGATGCAGGCTGTAAGATCAGCAGCGATGAACGGTTAACTATTCCTCCTGAGGTCGTGGAACAAGCTCTAGAAACGGCACCAAGTAGGGTTATGTTATACGGTCGCGGGGAGATTCCGCCTCTCGATCTCGGGGGGCGGCGGGTTTACCTGGGAACCGGCGGAGCAGCTATCACTGTTCTAGATTTGGAAAGTGGGCAAATTAGAGCTTCCACCTTAGCTGACCTCTGTGACATCGCATGGCTGACAGACAACCTTGAAAATATCCACTTCCTATTACGCCCAGTGGTGGCCAGAGATGTGCCGGCTGAGCTGTTGGATGTCAACAAATACTATACATGCCTGGCAAACACAAGCAAGCATGTGATGGCGTCTGCAATGTCATCCGACAAAGCGCGCGATGTAATCGAGATGGCCGCCCTGATAGCAGGCGGACGGCAACAGCTAAGTGAACGGCCCATTATCTCCTTCGTTACTTCGTGGATGATAAGCCCGTTAAAACTGGATGTGCCAGCAGCAGAGGTATTACTGACTGCTGTGGAGAACGGTATACCAGTTGCCCTTTCTTCTGCCCCCATAGCCGGCTCCACCGCCCCCCTTACCCTTGCGGGCGTCTTGGTACAGGTACACGCAGAGGAGTTATCGGGTATCGTACTTGCACAGGCCATCCGGAGTGGGGCTCCCGTTCTGTACGGGCCGGTTCCTGCCGCTGCAGAATTGCATACAATGAGCTACTTGGGAGGAGCAATTGAATCAGGATTACTAAATGCCGCATGTGTCCAGTTGGCGGACTTCATCAATGTCCCTATCTACTCAGATGCTGGGCTAACCGATTCCAAGCTCCCCGATGTGCAAGCCGGCTATGAGAAGGCAGCAAACATCATGCTGGTGGCAATGGCTGGAGGCAATTACATTCACCACTCAGCAGGAATGCTTGAATCTATGCTTACAGTCGCATATGAACAATTCGTAATTGATAACGACATAAATGGGATAGCCCTGCGGGCTTTGCGGGGCATAGAAATAAACGAGGATACATTAGCGCTTGATGTAATTAGAAATGTAGGTCCTGGGGGAAACTATCTAACCCAACGGCATACAATAGATCACCTTAGAGGAAACGAATACTACACACCTGCAACAAGTGACAGGCGATCAAGGGTTGCTTGGATCAAGGCAGGTCAGTTGGATGCAAGAGATAGAGCAAGGGAAATAGCTCGGGATATTCTTAGCAGGAAACGTCCAAAACTAATACCTCCTCAAGTCGATGAGAAGATCCGTTCCCGCTTTGATATCCTTCTACCGCGGCAGGTCGCGGTATAAGACTGGCGCGCTTACAAGTATTCCAAAAGGAGGATAAGTGACGTATTTGCCATCAACAGCGTATTTGACCACAGATCAAGTAGAACAACTCCATAAGGCTGCACTCAGGATACTATCAACAACCGGGATATACCTTCCCCATGCAGAAGCTCGCGATCTCTTAATGCGCGCCAAAGCAAAACAGGACAATGATGGTAGAGTACTACTCCCACAAGCTATGGTGGAAGATGCTATTTCAAAGGCCCCCTCGCATGTACCAGTTTATGACCAGACCGGGAACGAAGCCCTTGACATGGCAATCAACAAAACCTACTTCGGTCCCGGCTCGGATTCCTTGTACGTACATGACCTTGATACCGGCAGCATGCGCCGGGCCTTGCTGCAAGATGTGAAGGACAATGTAAGAATCGTGGAGCACCTTAAGTCATTCGATTTTGTGATGTCCATGGGTCTTCCTCAAGATGTTGAATCCAGCAAGTTATACGGGGCGGTGTTCAGGGAGATGCTGATATACTCTACTAAGCCTATCGTAGCCACATCAACCTGCTTAGCTGACCTACAGATCCCTTATCAAATGGCTGCCCTCGTTGCAGGAGGAGATGATCAATTTAGATCTAAACCCTTCTTCGTTGCCTATATAGAGCCAGAATCGCCGCTTAAGTTTGAAGCTAACATTGTGGATCGAATATGGTTCTGCGGCGAGAAAGGAATACCCACAATGGGTGTCGCGGCCTCCAACCTTGGCGGCGGAGGCCCGATTACCATGGAGGGCGCGTTGGCGCAAGGAATAGCCGAATCTCTAGCCGCATTGGTCCTTTTGCAGATGAAACATCAAGGAGCAGGCTTCGTATTTGGGTCAAACACCTGGGGAACGGATATGCGCACGGCAATAGTAAGTTATGGTTCCCCCGAGTGCGCAACTTCAAGCGCAGCTTACGCTGACATGGGGCGTTTCTATGGCTTGCCATCTTGGGCGGGGGCTGGGTGCACTGATGCTCATGCCGTGGATGCACAAGCTGGAGAGGAGGCTTTTCAATCCATTCTTTTTGCTCTCCAGTCCGGGGCTACCTTAGCACACGACGTAGGTTTTATGGCCTACGGCTCGCTCTATGATGCCCGCTTCTTGATCCTAACCGCTGAGATGATTTCCCGTGCTCGCCATATGCGGCGCTCTTTAGACGTAAATGAAGACAATCTGGCCCTTTCAGTGATCGATGACGTAGCCCGTGCTAGCATAAGAGGCGAGGGACCAACCATATACCTGAGTCATCCTCATACAGCTAAGAACTTCCGCCATGCTCTATACGTACCTCCTACCTTTATAGATAGAAAAACCATAAACTTCGGTACAAAGGAAGAAACACTTCTGGAAAGACTCGATAAGGAAGTTCAAGAGATACTAGCCCAGGATTCCCAGCCAACCATACCAAACAACCTAGTAGAAAAAATCCGCGCCATAAATTAGGATCTAGGTGTATGGCACCGCAATGGCGCCTGATTAGATGCCGTTTTAGGTCGTCCGGGCAATTTCTCCATCGCCTTGCAGCAAGCCCGCATTTGTTCTTGCTAGCCAGCACACCAAAAAACGGCGCCTCGCTGTTTACAGTGGGTAACAAAGATTCCAAATTATAACTGACACAAAACTTTCTCTCGCCCGCTCGCTATGCTCGCTCGAGACGCTGAGAGCGCTGAGGAATGCTTTACATCTGTCTTTTTGTTAAATCATGTGCTACTTCCTTTCTCCGCGTCCCTGCTCGTCTGTCAACTTGTCTCCTCAAAACAGCAACGTCGGAGACCAGCTACGACGCTACATAAGAAATAACATATCGACAAGCATGCTTTTTCCTTTGTAGCGTGTACAGCTCGCCTGCCTGTGCGGGCGAGCCGCACGCAGACAGGCCTGCCACGTGTGGCCTGCCACGTTGAGATGTTCCCGTATTAAAGGCCCAACGTTGGAGACTAGCTCCAACGCTACATAAACAGGACATTTCTTCTGTAGAGTATGGTGTAGTGTGGCGGTAGTTTATCTACCACGTTGATCTGCCTGGCATGTCTTTTTACCAAGGGAGCCTGATCCTTACCGCCTAATCCTTAATCCACTGCCTATCACTGTTTGGTTGTATGCTTTCCTTTGTCCCCTGCCACTATGC
>CAZKFV010000112.1:0-3842 GCA_964552295.1 uncultured Thermotogae bacterium
AAGCGATCAGCTATCAGCAAGGGAAGAGCACTCAGCGAACGAGGGCCAATGGTTATGGGTTGAGTTGACCTGGATGGGTACAAGCTCTACGATCTAGAGACTGGAGGGGAACTCAATGCGGCGTGAGGATGCGATTAGACGATTACGAAGTAATTGGTTGCAGATCAGCGCGTTTGATGTACAGTCGTTGGCCCTCTTCGGCTCGCTGGCACGAGATGAAGCAGGCTCAGATAGTGACGCAGATATCCTCGTTGAGTTCAACGGGCCAGCCACGTTCGATCGCTACATGGATCTGAAGGTTTTCCTGGAGAGGTTGCTTGGCTGCCGGATCGATCTTGTCACCCGTAACGCCATCAAACCCCGCATGCGTCCGTACGTCGAGAAAGAGGCGATCTATGTCCCGTGACCCCAATCTGTTCTTAGATGACATCCGTGAGAGTTCTTCCAGGATACTTCGCTACACGGAGGGGCTGAGCTACGCGGAGTTCGAGATCGACGACAAGACTGTGGATGTGGTTGTACGTAATCTGGCCATCATCGGTGGGGCTGTGAAGCGATTGCCCCAAGAGCTTCGCGAGCGAGTCGTTAAGGAAGGTGTAACTCTCGGTGGATAAGTTTGGCGCACTAAAAGCGGATATAGACCGGGAATTGGAGAATCTCGGGCGACTGGTTTTAGAGCTTGATACTGTTCTGAATACAACAGGTGAGGAAACACGCGTGAGAGTTCGCGCTGCAGGCAGTGTCATTCACGATTTCTATACAGGGGTTGAAAAGATCTTTCGCCGAATAGCGACGAGAGTGGATCAGGATCTGCCAGCGGCCGAAGACTGGCATGTACAGCTCTTACAAAGGATGAGTGTCCCGTTGGAGAACATCCGCCCTCAAGTGATCGATGAAGCGCTGGAGAGGAATCTAGAGGAATACCTTCGTTTTCGTCACCTATTCAGAAACATATACGGTTTTGAGCTTAGGTGGGATAAGTGCCAGCCACTGGCAGAACATCTGCCCGAGACTTTTGTTAATCTAAAAGGGCAAATCGAGAGACTTGAGGACTTCTTGGTCTGCATCTAATTGGAGGCTCAAGCTAGTTGTCTATGCGCGATTGAGCCACTGAAAGAACCAACGTTGCAGGCCCCCAGTTAAATAAATGAGAAGGGAGTCATTTCACAGGGTAGGCAGCTGCAACGCTACACAAACAGGGGCGCATGGTGTAGCGTGGGTACCTCGTGTACCACGTTGGGTTTTCCTCAGGAGCAGCGGCAAAGGGATCAGGGATTATGGGGTAAGGATTAAGGCGTAATAGCGGTTTGTAGAGTCTATTGAGTTCGTAGGGTCTGTTGGGTTCTTAGGGTTCATAGAGTCTGTTGAGTTCATAGAGTCTGTTGGGTTCGTGGGAAAACTGTTCGTGGTTCTTGGTTCGAAGTTCCTGGTTCTTGGCTAATGTCAGTGATGAGTGATCTTACAGCCGCTGATGCGTGATAAGTGATGCGTGACACGTAACGGGTTCGTAGGGTTTGTTGGGTTGGCAGTGTGCGAGGCAAGGAGCAGTGATCAGAAAATCTAAATCTGCTTTCTCCTTGGCGCAAGTTTGACATTACGTACAAAACATACTATTCTGTACGTAATGGAGGTAAGACGATGCGTCAGAAGATCCCGGTCAGCAAAGCTCGAACGCAACTGTCATGTTTGCTCAAGCAACTTCAAGGGAATCCCGATACTGTCTTTGAGATCACCGTCAACTCTATGGTGCTGGGTGAATTGCGGGCTCCAGAAGCCGCGCAGTTCCGAGTTAAGCCCGGTAAATCTCTTCTGGAAGCTGTGGAGGACATGGGGAAACCAGAGATTCCTGCCCCAGAGAATAGCTCTGTGGCTAGAGAACACGATCGTTACCTTTACCGCAAGGGGGCTTGATGCAGGAAATCAAGAACCTTTTTGGTGATACTTCTTTTTTCTACGCTGTACTGGATAAACGTGATAGAGACCATCTGGCTGCCAGCCGACTCGCTCAATTCATTCAGGAAAGGCAAATTCCACTGATCACCACTTGGGAGGTTATCGTTGAAACGGTAACGCTCCTGCGCTACCGCTATAGCTACCGCGGAGCGACTACTTTCATCGATCAAGTATTGCCACAGCTCAACATATTTTACCTCGACGCAGAGGCCCGGGCAAAGGCGTTTCACGCTTTCCTTAAACTCAGCAGAGATAAGGAGATCTCTTTGTGCGATGCCATTTCCTACATTGTCATTACTGAGAACTTGAACTTCATTCCGTGTTTGACCTTCGATGAGGATTTCAAGCGGTTGGGGCTTATCGTTCTTGATGAGATCCCTTAGGTAAAAAACCATATCTTTGGCGTCAGATCTTGAAATAACACATAAGATGGTTAGTGCCCACTGGCAATTGGCTGTTAGCTTGAATCAGCGATCAGCAGTCAGCAAAGCGAAAAGCTGAGAACTGTATGCTTGGGTTTGTTTAGTTCGTTGAGTTCATGGAGTTCGTTGAGTTTGTAGGGTTTGTAGGGTCTGTTGGGTTCGTTGAGTTCGTAGTTCGTGGTTCGTGGTGTGTGGTTCGTGGTGTGTGGTTCTAGGACCATACCGGCTACAGGCTAGCCTCGATTGCGATTAGTCCACTACACGAGCCGGTGCCTCATCTCTCTGCGCGATTTATTGAGCTATAAGCGAGATGTTGCAGGCCGCTGGTGAAATAAATGAAAAGGCAGTCATTGCACAGGGAGGCGGGGAAGGGCAGGTCTACGTTACATAAGAGGGATGTTCGATTTGGTAATACGATACAGTGAATTCACTACCTGTTGGATAGGCTTATACTCCCATTTGACGTTGAGTACCTCATGGGTTTGTCAACTTAGAATCAACGGTGTACGATTGTGGTATGGATTATTCGCAAATCATCACTATCGAGCCGGGAAAACGTGGCGGGAAGCCTTGTATTCGTGGATTACGCATAACTGTATCTGATGTGCTTGAGTATCTCGCATCTGGGATGTCAGAAGATGACATCCTGCGCGATTTTCCTGACCTGACTAAAGAGGACATTTATGCTTGTCTGGCTTTCGCAGCCGACCGGGAGAGAAGACTGTCCATTGCATGAAGCTTCTATTTGATCAGAATCTGTCGCACCGGCTGATACCCTCCTTTGAGCAGGACTACCCTGGCTCTCAGCATGTTCGTGATGTTGATCTGGAGAAGGCAGATGATGAAGCTATATGGACTTTTGCACGGAAGAACAACTTCGTCATCTTGACTAAGGATACAGATTTCTTGAATCGCGCGGTCTTAATGGGCCATCCACCCAAAGTCATTCAACTGCGTTTGGGAAATTGCTCGACTGAACGCATCCGAGAAGTGCTTGCTGAAGAGAAAGAAGCTATCACCAGGTTTCTACAAGATAGCACAGAAGGTATTCTAGTTCTTGATTAAGCTGGTTCTACCAATTAGCCTGGTCCACATATTGCTTTGAGCCTTTTGTCCCAGGCCAATAGACGCTCTCCGCAAGTGTACGGTTTGTAGGGTTCATAGGGTTCATTAGGTTTGTTGAGTTACTAGTTCGTGGTGCGTAGTCAGTAGTTCGGGGGGAGACTGTTCGTAGTTCCAAGTTCGAGGTTAAGCGTAGGATTAGGGATTATGGGGTAGCAGGGAGTAGGGATTAAGGATTATGGGTTATTGGGTAAAAGCAATGATGGCTGAGGAAGGGAAGGAGCGAAGGGCGGTCAGGAAGGCGAGAAGCGATCAGCTATCAGCAAGGGAAGAGCACTCAGCGAACGAGGGCCAATGGTTATGGGTTGAGTTGACCTGGATGGGTACAAGCTCTACGATCTAGAG
>CAZKFV010000113.1:0-4624 GCA_964552295.1 uncultured Thermotogae bacterium
GGTTCTCGCATTACCAACAATACTGGAAACGGAATAGCATTAACTAATTGCCCAGCCGCTGTCATCAACGACTGCGAAATACGCAACAATACTGCTGGAGGAGTGAATATCGCAGGCAGCAACAATGCGCACATCTCAGCCTGTAGGATCTCAAATAATGCCGGAAGCGGAATAACGGTTACGGATTCATCGTCCGTTCAAATAACAGCTAATGATGAGATCCGTGCCAATGGAGGGTCTGCATTAACCATGACCGATTGTGGATATAGCAGTATCTCCGGGAACGCTCTGATAGCTAATCAATCAGGAATTATCATGACGGGTTCGGTTGGGTGTACCGTGCAGGAAAACACATGTGAAAACAGTGGAGGCCCTGCTATCAGTCTGGTAGATGGCACAGGTAATCATGTGACCAAAAACCACCTATCCGGGGTAGAAAACCCTAGCTTCACTTTCCCCATGATCCTTCTTGGCGGTGCCACAACGCAAAACACGGTATCAGAGAACATGATGACCGGGAATACTTGGGGAATAGTCTTAAACAGTGCGGGAGCCCGCGGGAATCTGATCTCCGGCAACGAAATATCTGATACGTCACAGGCGGGGATTTATGTGCGGCTAAGTGGAGGCAACAACGTAATTGAGAAGAACTCCATATCCGATTCAGTAGAGTACGGTCTTTTGGTCCAGAATAGTGCCGGTGATAGATTTGCCAGCAATAACATAGCACGTAGTGCCTCAGACGGCATTCACATCGATGATACCGCAGCCATACTGGATGGCCTGGTAACAGAAAATGTCATCACTGACTGTGGAGGTAACGGGATCAATGTCATCTCAGTTGGTGGTGCCGGGTTTGGTGGCCTCACGCTTTCGCGTAATACGATCAGTGACGGAGCTAGCCATGGAATAGTTGTAGACAACACATTGGGATCAGCTGTCACACGACTATCTATCGATTCCAATGAGGTTGTGGGAAATGAAGGCAAAGGCGTTGATGTGAAAGGCACTCAGAGCATGTCTCTCCGGCGGAACGTTATCCATGACAACGAGAATATTGGATTGCTGATTGGAACTCTCGCGGGGCCCGCCTCTGTCCGACAGAACACGATATACGCCAATCAGCGAGGGGGAGTAAGCTACGACGCCAGTGACTCGCTGATACTGGAAGAGAACAGCATCTTCTCGAATCTGGGGTACGCCTTATCCGTTACAGGGGATCTAACTCCTTCTACGTCCTTTGCAAAGAACTGGTGGGGTAGCGCAACCGGGCCCGCAGGAGTGTACAGTGGAATTGGTAATGCCGTTCTTGGTGTTGCGGATGCAAACATACTTGCGCCAATCCTCCCTGCTCCGCCGTTTGCGGGATTGGCTGATGACACCAACATGATCCTCGAAGCTGGAAAAGCACAGATTTCGTTCATCAGTTCGTTTACAGCTGGGCGGGTAACCGTCGATCGCACAGATACTGCTGGTATCAAGCTTGTGTTTACCGATGTATCGGTGCGCAACAACGCGTGGGTTGCGACAGTACCTTTCGCCCCAGATGCACTCAACAGCAGTCTGTTCGCTGACTTAGGTGAGGTTATGGCTGCTTCTTGTGTCCTTATTTCCGGTATTCAGGACGGGGTGGCTGCAATTGGCTTTGAGTATGGCGACAAGCCAAACGGCAGTGATGACGGACTGAGCCTCTATGCATATCAGGGAGGCAAATGGAAGCTCAACGATTCTGGTGAGTGGATCCTAGAAAACGGCAGATGGGAACTCGTTCCCAATTGTCACCTTGTCAACACCTATAGCGTTGTTGGTGATATCTCTGTGGAGCTTTTGACAGGCGACGTGAAGGCGATTGCCTTGGTACGCGAGCAACAGGAATAATTAAACCAGAAGAGGGGCTCTGGCTCGGTGGGTGTTTATGCCTCGAGAGTCAGAGCTCTTTTATTTAGTCGTGTCTGTCGCGGTTGGTCACTTAGAGAGAAGAGAGTCTAACCCTCTCAGTTTCTCCGACAGATGATCCAGGCGGATTGGGCACGCTCGCGCACGACTTCTGAACTTGCTAACCCACGCGTATGTGTGCTGTATAGTTAAGGACGAATGTAGATGGTTAAAAAGCGATCTTCCAGACGATACTTCACAAGATGGTCAACACGCATGTCGAAAGCACTCAAACACAGCGGCTAGGTCAGTCGGAGCAGGGCCATCCTGGCACGCTCTACAGTAGAGAATACACCCGGAATCGAGATGCTAACTCCAATGGCAGATTTGGATTCGCCTGAGCAGAACACGACCAAATTGGGGCACATTGGGGGACATCTCTTAAAGCGCACCGTACGTCAAGGGATTCTTTGTCGATGAACCTCCTTTAGCGTGTTCTCTATTGCGCGATTACCGGTTAGTTGGAGTCATCTCTTTGCTGTCTCATGCAGCAATAGTGTGCTGCTGTGACGTGTGTCAATCACGAATTGAACCTCTTATAATTAATGTCCCTTCTCACGCTCACGTTTACCCTTTCGACCCTTGTGACTGTTCTAGGGCAGTCTCTGTATGGGTATTTGTTGGTTAGCATCCAATGTTTTGCTTTTGGCCAAGTGTATACGAGACGTACCGATGCCCACGCGATGCTTGTATGAATCAAGGGCGATACACTCCCTGTCCGCCTCCTTGCGGCTTAAGCCGCTCTTCTATTACCAGCATCATACTCACTGCTGGCAAAGGAGGCGCGCTTTCATAACATCATATACCTCATTTCCAAGTACCAGAGCTTGCTGCCATGGGGGAAATAAGGTATGTGTCCCCCGAATTAATGATGTATCTGTCTCCTGAATCGAAGATCAAAACGTTTGCTCCAATGGAGGCAAAGCTCCCGGTTTTTCACGCATAGCCCCTGAGCCAGGTGGCATCGCGCCCGCTCGACTACTAGACCTCTCGGTTGTTACGTCATGAGGATATCTCTGTCAGTTGAGGCATACTTGCATAAAGCGCTCGATTGTACTACATTTGATATGCGGTTGACGGGTTCGCAGTTGGCCACTTGGTGACTAGGCGGCATTAGGTACCCTTTCATTGAAGACAAGTGCCCAATGGAAGAGAAAAGCAGTGCAGCGAAAGGCCGTGGGTCAACACACGTGGTGATTACTTGGATTAATGAGTGGAACGAGTATTGAAGGGCAATATGATGAAACATGAATCACCAGACGACGGAATACACCTACTTAAAAGAACACCTTTTTGTACTTTAGTGAAGGATAACGATGACCTTGCTGCACTTCGGCGTGACTACGCTCCACAGCCTGCCCGAGAGCGAAGAATGGCAGCGGAGTGGGAATATGATTCCCACATGGCAAGCGAGATTTTCGAAGATTCAATGGCACTGGCAGGCAAAGACGGATTAGGAAGGCCGTTTTGGCCTTCTGGAGTTGTCGCTCTCGCCATAGACCCCTTGTATGCACCTGCCATTCTTACTGTTGGTTCAATTGAGTATCAGCTTGGACACATAGAAGAAGCCATGGATCTGTTCAAACAGCTTACGAAACTGCCCAAGGACGAAGAAGACCTAAGCACCATAATAGACAAGGCCGGGGATTTTCTCATTGATGAATGCGATTACGAGAATGCTCTCGCGCTCTATACCGCTGCTGAAAAAGCCTATCCACAGGAAGCAATCTACTGCCTCGGAGCAGGATACTGTCTTGGAAAGCTTGGTCATTATGACCAAGCGGTAGAAAAAAACAGGGATGCGGATGCATTGGACCCTGACAATTACGAGCATCTTAATGATCTTGGGTACTCGTTACTGGAAGCGGGAAAGCTCGACGAAGCTGAAAAAGTTCTCAAAAAGTCAATATCACTTGCGCCTGCAGACTACGACTTGCCATACAACAACTTGACTATACTAAGAGAGAAAAGAAGAAGACACACAACCCCGCACGAATAATAGCTATTCACATTATCCGAGAGTGTGAATAGAGCGACAGATACGTTATTTGAACTGTTCTCAGAATCTGGACGTGTAATTTCGGAATAGCAATCACCACCGGATTAGACTTATCCGTTCTTGTATGCATGCAATTGCTCGGTGGCTTAAATAGGACTGCTGTTGTACCAGGGATACTCACCACGTTAAATTGTAGTGTCTCTGCCGAATGCATGGGTCCTTCTCTGACGAAACTCGTACTTCCCAGGCAAATAAGGTATGCATGAGCCAAAGCACAAACGCTTGTGTTATCTTGAGCGTTGCCTCCATGTGGACACGTTAAGGCTAAGGCGGATGGGAGTTACTTGGCGAGTGCACACGTTACACCGTCGGGTACTCGGAGACATGTTCAAGCAGTCCTAACTGTCTTCTCTCTCAGCCAAAACGCGAAAGCCCCGGGTCTTCAGTGTGGGTGGCCTGGGGACACACGGATTGTCTTTTGTCTGCCAAAGAGCGGCTGATCCTTGCCAGTGATACCGGGCCTATACTCAGTGAAACAGCCGCCGATCAGATGATCTGCGCATCTTACACCCAATGTTAGCAGATGCTGTCGAGTATAAGGGGGAGATGCCAACAGCAACCCATCGCTCTAGCGAATGATCGTAGAAACGAGAACCGCTTGATGCTGATTCTGCCTTTCAGCTATACTTT
>CAZKFV010000114.1:0-5753 GCA_964552295.1 uncultured Thermotogae bacterium
CAGGTCCTAAAGGAAGAACGGATCGTGAAGGTGATTGCCATGTGGACGCACTAGGAGTAGGCAAAATGAAAAGTTACTGCGGATGCTGCCTAATAGAACATTCATGAAGAGGACTGTCCTGGCAGAGGAATATCAAATCGGACGGAAGTTAGAGACTGGTACGCCCGAAGGGACTTGAACCCCCAACCCCCGGTTCCGAAGACCGGTGCTCTATCCAGTTGAGCTACGGGCGCTTGTGGTATTAGTGCTTCTTGGCAACACACATGCTGTGCGAAATCGGGTTAAGTCTGGCCTGTATGAGTTTTCCGTCGTCTGCCAATTAACCCAATGAACTCACCAAGCCCTAAGAACCCGTTTATCTGGGAGGAGCGACGGGACTCGAACCCGCGACCTCTGGGACCACAACCCAGCGCGCTAACCGACTGCGCCACACTCCCCATCTCAATCTATCTACGCCCGGGAGGATTCGAACCTCCGGCCGACGGCTTAGAAGGCCGTTGCTCTGTCCACTGAGCTACGGGCGCATTCTCTCTGGAGCGGAAGACGGGGATCGAACCCGCATTACTGGCTTGGAAGGCCAGTGCTCTACCATTGAGCTACTCCCGCATTTAATCGGAGAGGCCGGATTCGAACCGGCGACCTCAGCGTCCCGAACGCTGCGCGCTGACCAAGCTGCGCTACTCTCCGATGCCCGTACTTAGTTTAAGGGCACAAAATAAGTCCTGCCATCTCGTACGATGGTGAACATCACTGACGCACCATCACCCATGCTTTCGACGACCGCATTCCAATCATCCACCGATTGGATCTGCTGTCGGTTGATCTCACGAATCACATCGTCACTTTCCATTCCAGCCCAATCAGCTCTACTGCCAGATTCTATATCGATTATGACAACTCCTTGAGTCGATTGCAATCCCAGGCGCTGCGCGGTGGACGAAGATATTGTTCCTACAGTAATTCCGAACTTTTGGAGTGCGGCTGTCTCTTCGCCGCTTCGCGTCGCAGTAGAGAGAGTCTCTTCACTTGGCTTCTCCACTAGCGTCACCTTCATCTGTAGAGCTTCTTTATCACGTACAATATCCAGGGTTACTTCGCTTCCTACCGGCTTAGTGGAGATTTCTTGAATCAGCTCGTCGGTTGAGCCAACTGGCATGCCGTTCACTTTCACTATAACATCTCCAGATTTAATTCCTGCTTGTTCGGCGGGAGATCCTGAGATGGTGTCTGATACCAAGACTCCTTGGCCTGCCTTGACACCAAAACTCTCTTCGATGGATCCAGTTATGTCTTGGATATAAACACCAAGGTAGGCGCGGGTAACTTTGCCTGTTGTTATTAGTTGTTCAAGAATGCTCTTGATCTGATTGATGGAGATAGCAAAATTAATCCCTTCTACAGCCACTCCACCAGAAGACTGCCGGGCTATTAATGTGTTTATTCCTATTACCTGACCTTGGGCGTTAACAAGTGGTCCGCCACTGTTTCCAGGATTGATAGCGGCGTCGGTTTGAATAAGGTTGTTGTAGTAGCCGCTACCATCAGGTTTTTCGAGGTCACGATTGATGGCGCTGATTATTCCCATGGTCACGGTGTAAGACATCCCTACTGGGTTTCCGATGGCAATTGCCCAGTCGCCTATCTCGACCGTGGATGAGTCTCCTAGAGTTACGGTTGGGAGATTGGATGTATCACCATCCAGCTTCAATACAGCAATATCGAGCTCTTCGTCGCTGCCCAGTACCATCGCGTCCCAAGTTTGCCCATCGGGGCTTGTTACGCGTATGCTATCGGCATTATCAATGACATGTTCATTGGTCAACACCAGTTTCTGGTCCGAGTATTGGATGACAAAACCCGATCCCAGAGCAGTTGTTTGGCGTTCTTTAGGGGTTTGTGGCTCTCCGAAGAACCTTCTAAAGAACGGATCATTGAATATATCACTATAATGATCAGGTATAGATACAGTTGCAGTAACGTCGACTCTGACGACCGCGGGGCTTACTGCGGCGATGGCTGCCTTGATGGCAGCCTGGCCAGACTCTGTTATTGTCTGGTTTGTAGTTTGGTCTTCAGCTAATACAGTTGCTCCACCTATTACAATGTTTCCTGTTGTGCCTTGCATTTGAGTGAAGGTTATTCCAGCAGCTATAACGAAGGTCAGCAGGACCCCAACTAACAGTATTCTTTTCTTATTCATCCTTTATCCCTCCTTAAGAGTTGTGTGTAAATGGAACCTCAAAAACGATACCATTTTAGGCATTAGGTGTGAAGAAAGGCTCACGGAGGTGTGAAGATTGGATGAAGAACCCGAGAATGGAGGGTGAACGCCTAGCTCAACCTGTGCGAGCAATTGCTCTATTGTCAGGTGGCCTTGACAGTGCACTTGCAGCTGCCATAGTCAAGCGCGCAGGGATCGATGTAATCGGATTGAGCTTAAAGTTGTTTGGTAATGATGACGCTAGGACACAAGACGTTATTGTGCAAGCCGCCCGTGAGATCAATATCCCTGTTCGTGTTATTGACCTTTCCATGGAACAACTGGAGGTGATCAAACATCCTAAGCATGGGTATGGGGCAGCCATGAATCCTTGTATTGATTGTCGCATTCTTATGTTGAGAGAAGCCCTACGAATAATGGAAATAGAGCAGGCGCAGTTTGTTGTTACTGGTGAAGTAGTAGGCCAGCGACCGATGTCACAACATACGCATGTAATGGATATTGTCGAAAATGAAAGCGGACTGAAAGATCTTTTGCTTCGCCCTCTTTCAGCTAACCTCCTTCCAGATACGCTTCCTGTCAAAGAGGGATGGATTTCGAGAGCACAGCTGTACTCTATTTCTGGGCGCAGTAGACAAGAGCAGGGCATATTGGCAGAGACGTTTGGGATCAATCATTATTTGCAGTCAGCAGGTGGTTGTATTCTAACGGATAAGGTCTATGGTGCGCGCTTGCGTGATTCTTTCTCACATATCGGCAAAGAGGCCATGGGCATGGACGAATTCAGAATACTTCGCTACGGACGTCATTTCCGCATCTCTGAGCGGGCCAAGGTCATCGTAGGCAGAAATAAGCAGGAAAATGAATCCTTATCAAAATTTTCTAATGGTCGCTATGTAATGCAGCCAATTGAAGTAATGGGGCCGCTGAGCCTCGTCGAGGGAGCGCCAACAGAGGCTGACCTATGGCTTTCGGCAAGTATAGCTGCGCGATACTGCGACCATGAAGACAACTTGCCGGTATCCCTGTCAGTATCTTATGAAGAAGGCTCAAGGATGATGCAGGTTACTCCTTTAGCGCCGGACGATCCACGGCTTACGGGTTGGAGGATAGCACCTTAGTTTCTTATGGATAGCCAGAAGGTTGACATTGAACTCCTTGTAGTGTAATTGTCAATAGGTAATAAATTATAGTTAATGGATACTCTTAAAGCTTAAGTGATGTAGGTTAAAAGCCACGGGTTCAACATCCAGTGGATCAGTGGACACTTATTGTCTAAACTAACTTGTAACCCGAGTCGTGGAGTGGTGTTATCTGTGAAGATATTGCCAAACAGTGGCTGATGGAGTGTCTTCCAGAAGTAGATACATGGAATGGATTAGTCATGATACGCGAGTATCAGGAGGTATATGGTGAGCAGCAAATTCATTTCTCTAAAGACTGAGGTACCGGGGCCGCGGTCACGCGAAATTGCTTCCCGGAAGGAGCGCTATGTGCCTAAGGCATTTGAGACTCTTTCGCCTTTCTTCATTGCTGAGGGGCATGGTGCACTAGTCAAGGACGTAGATGGCAACCAATTCATAGATTTTACGGGTGGATGGGGTTGCTTGTTTGCTGGTCATACCCCAGAAAGGGTAGTTCAAGCGGTACGTGATCAAGCGGGTAAGTTCACTCACACGGACTTCACTGCGATCCCTTACGAGTCCTTTGTCACGCTTGCCGAAAGGCTCTCCAAATTGGCTCCAGGGCCTTCGGAGAAGCAAGTTGGCTTTTTCAATAGCGGGGCAGAAGCAATTGAGAACGCGGTCAAGATCTCCCGTATGTACACCAAACGCAAGGCAATTGTGGTATTCGAGGGTGCTTTTCATGGCCGCACTCTTCTCACAATGACAATGACGCATAAAGCTATTCCTTACAAGGCAGGCTTTGGACCGTTTGCCTCCGATATTTATCGCTTGCCACTTCCGAATCCATATCGTAACAACATGGCCATTGAGGACTTTGAGCGCGAGTTGACTTCTATAGTTGATCCGCAAGAAGTTGCTGCTGTTGTTATTGAGCCACTGCAGGGAGAGGGTGGATTTATAGTTCCTTCTGAGGGATTCTTAGAGTACCTCCGTGGATTAACTACCAAGCATGGTATTCTTTTTGTTGCCGACGAAATCCAGAGTGGATTTGGGCGTACTGGCAAATTCTTTGCCATAGAGCATAGCGGCGTTGAGCCTGATCTTATAGTGGTCGCGAAATCGATAGCAGCGGGGTTACCTCTATCCGGTGTAATAGCCAAAAAGACAATCTACGACGCACTGCCCGCAGGTGCCATCGGAGGAACTTATGTAGGAAACCCCATTGCCTGTAGAGCAGGCATTGAGGTTCTTAACACCATAGAACAAGAAAACCTTCTCAAACGTGCGGTTAGTATCGGGAAGATAATCAAAGAAAAGTTCGAGGAAATGAAAGCCAAATATGAGATTGTTGGCGATGTTAGAGGGCTCGGCGCAATGCTTGCCATAGAGTTGGTCAGGGATCGAAATACCAAACAGCCAGCTAAAGAGCAATGCGGAGCTATCATACAGGAATGCCTGAAAAATGGCTTGGTGATACCAAGCGCCGGTATATACGGCAATGTCATACGCATGTTGGTTTCTCCAACTATCTCTGATGAACAGCTAAACGAAGGCCTTAACGTGCTGGACACTGCTATCAAAACTGTTGTTGCAGGCTAGCGCTGAATTAAACCCGAAAACATTAGATAGGGTAAATGATAACTGGCTGTTAGGACGCGATAGCAGTTGAAAAATGTTATTGGAAGGGCTCGGTTGCCTTCTTTAGCCCATGATTTACAAGAGATTTGCCAAGAAAAAGGAAGTATGGCTTTAGCTATAAAGACCAGGCTTATGGATGCTATCATCATCAATGGAGCTGAAGAGTTTGGCAACTAAGCGGCGTTGCTATAGGATAGGGTATTGTGATGGCTAGGCTATGGGGGCTGATGCCTTACGTTGCTAGATATAAGTGATGGTGATTTCGGCCTAATTGAAAATCCGGGTAGGTTTTTGGAAAATGCTCAAGTACAGTTGAAAGAGTTCGTAGGATTTACGCTAAGGATGGGTGATATATGTTAGAAAGGGTTGAAGACATCAGTTATGACTATCGAGATAAGCCAGAAAGCTTTGATCAAATCAGTGGCTTTTCTCTGTTTCCAAGCATATAGCTTCAAACGGGAAGGCTCCACGTAGGTACACATTCAAATGTTATAGAGATTACACCACCACTCACTATTGGAGCGGTGAACATCTCTAGCGGAGTGGAGATACTCGGGCAAGCATTGGAGGATGTCGAAACTGGGAATGTCTCAGCCAAAGATGTCGCCAGGTATAGAGGGTGGTAGGGTTTTGGCAGGAACGACGTTGCCCCCTGGCACAAAGCTCGCAGTTAGCTGCATGAAGGAGGAATGGATGGCAGGACGCGATGAATACAAGGTTATCTCTCAGATGTCGTATGATCCCCGAAAGGTTGAGCGTGGATACAC
>CAZKFV010000115.1:0-14022 GCA_964552295.1 uncultured Thermotogae bacterium
GATACGCAAACCATAGCGACCCACGCGGTGATTCCATCTTAACCATGGATGGAGATGGCAAGACAATTGAGCAGATAATCATACATATGGGAATAGAGCGCTGCGAGTTGGGCAGCAATATATTTGTAAATGGTGAGCATTCTAGTACTAATCGGGCGCTAAAGAACGGCGACCGCCTGGCGCTATTTCCCGACGATATGCAGATCCTTTACAAGTGGTACTTCCCTTTGAGCAAATAATGGGCTTGATGACAAATGTGATGCTATTATCTTTGTATATTCCTCATCGCTGTGAGCTAACAGCCTATTTGTTTTTTTGCTGAAGAAGCTAAGATGCAATTAAGCTAAAAAGCCACACAATTGTTATGGGAAGGGAGCAGGCTTTGGATAGAGAAATTGAATTACTTGATCGTGTTCGCGGTATGTGTAAGAATGTCGCAAATCAGGCTTCATACGTGCACATAAAT
Source organism: uncultured Thermotogae bacterium (assembly GCA_964552295.1). Classification (GTDB taxonomy): domain Bacteria; phylum Bipolaricaulota; class Bipolaricaulia; order UBA7950; family UBA9294; genus M55B144. The sequence continues at coordinate 467 of CAZKFV010000115.1, forward strand.
TACCAGAAGATCCCTGACTACGCCGTGTCACTCTTACCTGAGCTTGGCACCGTACCGGCACTGGATCCATGCTTCCACTTCGCTAATGGCGCCGACACTACCATGGCGTTCATTATTATATTGGATTCAATAAACTTTGGTTCGGGGTATTTTCCTCATTTGTGGAAGCGAGAGGGAAGAAGCGGTTACTACACTATTGCTTCTTCGTTAACTAACCTGTTTGTCAATGGCGGGGGGCTCACGGCGAGCAAATTAAAGGAGATCAGCGCAAGTGATTGCGCTGAGATCTTCGGTCAGGGTATGGACGATCCAGCTATTGCAGAGCTCATGTTGCTTTTCTCCCGAGCCATGAATGACCTTGGATCATATCTCTTGCAACGCTTTGAAGGAAGCTTTTCAAGGGTAGTGGCAGAAGCAGGCCATTCTGCGGCCCGCTTGATAGATATTTTAAGGCAAATGCCGCTATTTGTTGATGAAGAGAGGTACAGAGGAATAGATGTGCCATTCTACAAGCGGGCGCAAATAACCGCTTCGGATCTTGCCATTACTTTCGGTGGGGCGGGTCCGGGTTATTTCTATGATCTCGATCAGTTAACGATCTTTGCAGACAACATGGTCCCGCATGTGTTACGCGTTGATAGTATCCTGACTTATGATAGTGAGCTCCTTGAGCGGATTACAAGACAGGAATTGATAGCTGCGGGAAGTGAAGAGGAGATTGAGATCCGAGGTTGCGCTGTGCATGCTGCAGAGCTAATGGTGGAAGCGCTTGGTGCCCAAGGGAAGAAAGTGATATCACAGCAGCTTGACAATGCATTGTGGAATAGGGGGCAGAAGGCAGAGTACAAGAAAATCCCAAGGCACCGCACACGTACCACAAATTACTGAAGTTATTATCCTAGGTTAGTAGAAAGGACCGTGTCTTTACCGGTGGATAGATAATGGTTGACGGTGCTTTCTATCCGCACGCTTACCCCTTAAGATTCTTGTGGGGAGTTTGCTTCATTGACCTAACTTGACTAGCTCAGCGATTTTATCAATCAGGCTGTGGCCTATCCCACTTACTCCTGTAAGATCATCTAGGCAATGGAATCTACCGTGTTCATTGCGGTAGTTCACTATCCTTGCAGCAAGTACGTCCCCAATGCCCGGTAGAGTTTTAAGCTGCGCGATTCCTGCCGTGTTAAGATCGACCTTTTCTGGGGTATCGAGAAAGACAGGTTGCAATACGCTTACCTCGGATAGCTCGACAGGCGTTGCCACTATTCGCGAGCTGTGGCCAACTGAAGGTAGGAATAGAGCTAGGCCGCTGGCAATTATTCCGATAGCGACCAAAACTATTAATCCCCTTTCCTGCTCTAGTGAGAATCGCGGTTTCATTCTAGGATCTCCTGTAAGCGCCTAATTCCGTACTGCTCACGGGAAATGCGCATTGATTCGGGCAAACGTTCGTATCGTCTCCAGCCGAACTTGTCTGAGTAGGCGCGCGTAAATAGCTTTAGCAATTTCCTTCTTATTTCAGGATTATCATGTAGTAATGATTGCTTTTCCTTAACGAGTCGTTCTACCTCCGGGATATACAGGTCATAGGTTGTTGACTTGGATAGGAGTAAAAGCGCTCTTTCTGGGCTTGTTTCCAAAAGTTCGATTCCGCTGTTGAACAGCTCGCGACGCTTTAGTTCATTTTGCGCCGATTCTCGCATTTTTTGCTGTTGATCCTTATGGAAAGATAGCTCTTTACGATTGAAGGAAACGATCATGTGACGACAGCCCTTTGGGCAAGGAGGATAAGCATCCTTGCTTGAAGAGATCTGGCCGTGCAAGGCTAAACACTCCCGGGGCGCACGGAAGTTCACATTGGCATAGAACTGGTAGTATCTCTTCTCAGCCATCACGGTAAGTGTATCTGTATTGCCCAATGATAATCAAGCATAGTGTTCGTTCCCGGTTAGAAACTGCTGTTAGGCACGGGTTGGCTCTACCACGGGCTTTGTTGGTCGCTTCTTAATATCTATCCTTAGAAGCTTTCAGGCTTGCGCTATCTTAAGCAGAGCTTGCCCTAAGCAAACCAGGTTTTATCTTCCCAGCTACGGAGTTCATCCAGCAATGGGCGGTACGTCATGTCCAGGTGAATGGGGGTAACTGAGATGTAGCCATTATTGATTGCCCAAATGTCTGTTCCTTCCTCCTCTTTTGGTACTTGGGTGCGAGGTTCACCGGTGATCCAGTAATAGCTTCTTCCTCTGGGATCTTTGCCCTGTACCAGGTAATTCTTGTAAACCAATCCGCCCAGCCTCGTGATCTTCACTTCAGCCGGCTTTCCGTGATGGAGGTGCGGAACGTTGATGTTGAGCAAGACTCCAGGGGGTATGGGGCTGCTTTCTAACAGCAATGCAGCTAGACGAGCAGTGAAGTGGGCTGCCTTTGAATAGTCTGGAATTTCAAGATCCTCCGCTTCGGTGTCCATTGATATGGCCAATGCTGGGATACCTGTCCTTGCGCCCTGCATAGCTGCTGCCACTGTGCCGGAATAGGTGACGTCTTCTCCCATGTTGAGGCCGGCGTTTATCCCTGAGACTACCAGATCAGGTTTTTCTTTCATCAAACCCAGTATGGCCAGTGAAACACAGTCAGAAGGTGTGCCGCTTGTCATGTGACCAACGCTTCCGTTCAGGAGTCGCACACGGTCTACGCGCAAAGGTTTGTGAAAGGTCATCGTTCTACTGGCGGCGGACCAGTTTCTATCTGGTGCATATAATTCCACGGACGCTATCCGGTCTAGCTCTTCTTTGAGGGCCAGTATCCCTCGTGCGTTCACGCCATCGTCGTTTGTCACTAGTATCGTCTTCTTGTTCACCTGTTGGCTCACTCTTCCTCCTGGGCTTACCTAATCTATCCGGTTCTCTTCTTGAACTTGCTTGGTGGGCTGATAGAAAATAAGGGAATTATCCCCATAGTTTCTGTTATCTATCTGTCTAAGATTTGCGTACTGAGTTTCAAGTCTTGTCTTGTTTCTGATCTCAGCAATGATGAGCGAATCTGGTAGAAGAATCCTACGTTGTGAGAGTAAGCGTAGACACTCCTCAGCGAGCCCCTTGTCGTAGGGTGGTCCAATGAATACGATATTGTACTTCTTGCCTCTTCTCTCCAAGTGATCGATTCCCATGGTATAGTCCTTTTGCAATACGCTTGCTCGGTCCAGAAAGCCTAATCTGTCCAGGTTATGCCTTGCAATAGCGCATGCCTTGGGTGATCGATCAACAAATGTTGCTTGTGCTGCTCCTCGTGAGAGGGCTTCTAGGCCAACACTTCCTGTTCCGCAGAACAGGTCCAGAAATCGGGAATCAACTACAAAATCAGCAACTATGTTAAACAACGCAGTGCGCACAAAATCACGCATTGGCCTTATTCCGGCTTCCTCCCATTCTATTAAGCGCATGCCGCGCTTGCTTCCACTGATGATTCGCAATGTCCGCTCCCCTTGATTTTCTACATCTTGCTACCTAACATCTTTTGGTGCGCAAACAAGGTATTACATAGAGGATATGCCCACTGAAAGAATCATTCAACCATTGCAAGGGTGCGAGTTGGCTGCGGTCGTTTTTGACCTTGATGGCACTCTTTGCTACTACGCTACCAGTATAGAAGAAGCGATGGGTATCGCGCTTGGCCGCTTAGGAAAACGGGAAGCTCTTATCGGGGATCTATCAGTTGCAGCAGCACGCTATGTGCAACTGTGGTACGAGCTACAGGAACATAACCAGGACATAAAGTCACTACGTGACCGGATATGGGTCAGACTTCTCTTGGAGCATGGAGAAGATGATGAGAAATTTGCGCTTGTTCTATCCGAAGTGTATTCGAGGATACGCAAAGCGTCTCTAACTTTGTTTCCGCAGGCCTGGGCTCTTCTGAGAGATCTAGGTGCCAGATACAAAGTTGGCTTGCTTACCAATGGTCTTAGGGATTTGCAGTGGGGAAAGATTGAGCTTTTAGGGATACAGAAGCTATTTGACGCTGTTGTTGTCTCTGGTGATGTAGGCATACACAAACCGGACGTTCGCTTGTTTGACAAGCTTTTACATGAGCTTAATACCAGCGCAGACAAAGCAATTTATGTCGGCAATTCCTTTCACATTGATATAATTGGAGCACACGATGCTGGAATGTGGTCAATATGGGTGAACCCGGACGGGGAAAAGGAACCTGAACAAAGCGTTGCAGATATCACCATTGCTGATTTGGGCGAGTTACGGAGGATACTGCTATGAGGGTAGTGGATGTAGCTATAATAGGTGCTGGGCCGGCAGGGCTGTTTGCTGCTAATGAGCTTATTGGATCAGGGCTAAAGGTCATTCTTATCGATCGGGGTAAAAAGCCAGGTGTACGGAGCGATATCTGTTTTGGTATCGGTGGTGCCGGAGCATTCTCTGATGGAAAACTAAACCTGACCTCAAAGATCGGGGGTGATCCAGCCAGCATCGGTCAGGATGAGGCGATCATTCAATCTTACATCGATAAGGTAGACGCTACTTTCACGTCTTTTGGTGCTCCGGAAAAGTACTCGGGGGAAGATGAAGAGGCGCTTTCAAGGCTTAAACAGACCGCTAGTCGTTACGGGATAGAATTTATCAGTGGAAGGCAAAGACACATGGGGACATCTCACGTACGTCAGATAATCAGCCGTTTCTATGATCACCTTCTAAAGCACGGTGTCATAGCCTTGACCGAGAATCGTATCGAACATATCGCGCGTGTTGATGATGGGTTTGTTCTTTCGGGTAGTGAAGAGGTTAAGGCAAGGTATGTTCTTGCCGCTCCAGGGCGGGCTGGCGCATATTGGCTACGCGAAGAGGCGGGTAACCTTGGAATTGTTACCGATTACGGACCGATCGATGTGGGAATACGGGTTGAGTTTCCTGCCGAAATCTACACGCCTATTGAGCATGTTATGTACGACGCAAAGCTCCGGGTGCGTACCGCATCTTATGATGACATGGTTCGTACATTTTGCACCAACCCGCGCGGATTCGTGGTTAAGGAAGCGTACGACGATTTCACGTTAGTGAACGGCCACGCAGAGAATGAACAGAAGACGGAGAATACGAACTTGGCCCTACTGTCTCATATCGAACTCACCGATCCTGTAGAGGATACCACAGAATACGGCCGTGCGATTGCGAAGCTGGCAACGACTATTGGCGGCGGTAGGCCCATCATCCAGCGGTTAAAGGACCTTAAGAATGGGCACCGCTCTACGTTAGATCGACTCCGACGAGTTACTATCAGCCCTACACTAACCGATGTAACGCCGGGAGACATATCGATGGCTCTTCCCAATCGCGTTGTGATGAATCTCATCGAGGGGCTTGAGCAGTTGAACAACATCCTCCCTGGGTTGACTGCGGACAATACGTTACTTTATGCGCCTGAGATCAAGTTCTACGATACCCGCTATCCAGTCAGCCCAGCGATGGAGACAGTAGTACCTGGCTTCTATGTTGCGGGGGATGCCTCGGGGCACTGCCGAGGGATAGTCTATTCGGCAGTAAGCGGGATGATTGCTGCTCGCGATATAAGGAAAGCTACAGCGCGGAAGGACGAGCGAGATGGTGAGGAAGAAAAACAGTGAAGCGAAGCCTTGATTTTGCGGTTTGCCTTGAAGGGGTGGCGCTTGTCTTGGTGATGCTCTCTTCCTTTCCGGCCGTGGCAGACATTACACTTCCTGCACAGGTGCCCGCGTTTAATCAAGCCTATAGCGACGAGGATGGCTATTGGGGGGACTGTGGCCTTGGAACATACGGGTGTACAGACACTATTGCGACCTCTGGATGCGTTATCACTAGCCTGGCTATGGTTCTTGACTACTACGGCGTTGAGCTTTCTATACCAAAGGAATTTGCGTGTGACAACCGCGATCATACGGGGATGGATCCGGGCATTTTAAACGATTGGTTGAAACTACGCGGTGGATACGGTAAGTGTGGCAGTGAGCTGGGTCACTGCTGCCTCAGATGGGATCACCTTCCTTCACAGATATCTACAACCACTTACGTAAATGAAAGCGAGAAAGGCCTTGATGATGAGGCCTTGCTTGTTATTGACCAAGCATTGCGTAACGGCTATCCAGTAGTGTGTGGGGTTCACTGGGGTGAACATTGTAACTGGTCACTAACAGAAAACGAGGACTGCCATTGGGTTGTGATCACAGGCAAGCATGGCTCAGCCTACGAGATCATCGATTCCTATGATGGTCACACAAAGGAAAGACAAGGGGTAAGGACCACCCTTGAACACGGCACATTAGGATCATACACCATCGATAGGTATGTTGTAGTCAAGGGTGAAGTTCCTGTAGCTGGCCTCTCCGATCTTCTTTTGTCGGTTCGACCGGCATCTGGAGCTTCAGGAAACATGCATGCAGCTTCGATCAAAATTATAGGTGCGGGGACTAAAACCCCTGTGCTTGTTTATCTGAGGCTAACAGATCCATATGGCAACGCCTCCTACGCTCATTTCCGGCTAGAAAGCGACACTTTGAGCTACTCGCGAGTAAGGCGTAGTCTCTTTGATGGCCCGGCAGTGCTTTATGAGAAGAGTATACCATTTGATCCTGGATACACTGTTGATAAGCCCGGAAAGTGGATCTGGGAAGTCTGGGCTGAGCCTGCAGCATCCCCAGGTATACGCTATGGCTATAGCACCTCTTCCTACGTGGTTGCAGGGCATGTTTCTTCACTAGAAGCCGGGATTGCTGTTGCAATAGTAGTAACACTGTTGCTTGCTGGAGCGGTCTATGTGATCAACGTTCTTTCTTCTCAAACCTAAACAGGCACCAATAGAGGGAGCTTTCTTAAGCTCTTATGCAGCCTGTATGAGATCAGTTAGGCGATCTACAACTACCTGCCTGCCGATTGTTGAAAGAATAGCGAACAACCCTGGTCCCACTGGTCGGCCAGTGATTGCTACACGCACAGCATGAGCGATGTCCTTAAGCTTCGCTCCGTTTTCCGCAAGCGTGTTTCGAAGCATGGCCTCCACGTCATCTGGAGAGAAAGAACTGGAGCTTGCGAAGCAATCCCTTACGGCGCTAATAACCCGTCTTTGGTGATCGCTGATAGTGACTTTTTCCTCAAGTTTGATGGGTACAGGAAACAGCACGTACATCATCTCGGCTAGATCTTCTAGGGTGTGACAACGATGCCGGAGGAGCTCGGCCCCTATTGCAAGGCGGTCGCTGCCGGCCGCATTCCACATTTGCTCTGTCACCAAACCTGAACCCAGGACGAATGGATGGACCAAGTCGACTAAGTGTTCTGGATCATCGTGCTTCATGTGCTGTTGGTTCAACCACCGCAGTTTTTCTTCATCGAAGATAGCAGCTGAACTACCAACGTTCTTTAAGCTAAACAGTGCTATCAATTTATCGCGGGTGAATACCTCTTGATCACCGTGTGACCAGCCAAGGCGAGCGAAGAAGTTAATCATCGCTTCTGGTAGAAAACCTTTCTTTCTATACTCCAACACGGAGGTTACCCCATGCCGTTTTGAAAGCCGTGTGCGATCTGGTCCCAATATCATCGGCAGATGTGCAAAACGTGGTAGGGGATGGCCCAGTGCTTCATACAGGAGGATTTGTTTTGGTGTATTTGCTAGATGATCGTCTCCCCTGATCACGTGGGTAATTCCCATATCGGCATCATCAACTACCACGACAAAGTTGTAGGTAAATGTCCCGTCAGATCGCCGGATGACAAAGTCTTTCATCTGATCATTATCGAAGACTACATCTCCAGCTAGCAAGTCGTGTACAACCGTCTTCCCATGTTGGACCTTGAACCACCAGGCTCCTTCACTTTCATACGCGGTTCCTTCATTTAGAAGCGTTTCGGCGGCCGCTAAGTGGATGTGCGTACGGTCGGTCTGCCTGTAGTACTCGTCCCAGTCGAGTCTCAGCCATTGCATAGCCTCTACTATCTGATCGATGGATTCCTGGGTGGAGCGCTCCTGATCTGTATCCTCGATTCGCAGTACAAACTTGCCGGCCTGGTTTCGTGCATACAGCCAATTAAACAAGGCCGTGCGTGCGCCCCCTACGTGCAGATACCCTGTTGGGCTGGGAGCAAATCTTACTTTGACCATCGCCTCCTCCCTTGGGTCTAGATTGAGATAGGAGTTTACTACATTCTTGGCGTCATTTTCGAGTTATCCGCAGAGTATTAATAGAGCTATATTCATTGAGGCCATCGTCATAAGAGACAATTTAGTCATTGCTTATAGTATGTATTCTAAGGTAAAGATTTACTGTAGATTAAATTGCTTACACATTCATCGAATATAAAACAGAAGCGGTATGCCGCTTGCGTGTCAGGAAAGCTAGTTAGTGGATCTTGATCTCTTTATTTCATTATTGCTGGTATGAGGTTTGCATGCTTGCGGTCCAATCGAATGTGTATGGGACACCATCGTTTGTCTGAGTTCCGGTCCCGCTAAGTATATCACCATTGCGCTTCCCTTCTAGTTCAATCTGAACTTCTATCTGTTGGGTGGCAACATCCACCATTCCAGTAGCTTGAACCATAAATGATCCATTTCCGGCAATTCCTTCCGTGATTGGAATAGAGAATGTCTCTGTTCCCACGGTTAGGCCAACACTGCCTGTGATTTGGGTGCTTTTTTCTTCCTGTTCAAGCATCAAAGTTATAGGTGTCTCAAAACCGGTTGCTGGACCTGTTGTCCAGCTCATAAAGCCACTCCAGGCGCCAGCAACATCAATTAAGCTCAATCCAAAACAAGCGCTCAGACTGAGAATTATCGTCCACAGCAAGCTAAGAGATACCAATATTTTGCTTCTGTTCATTGGTCCTTCGTCTTTTCCTGTGCTTTCTTCTTCGTATAATATCCTGTTGTGGGTTTCTCATCCAGTCAGCCTTATCAAGTGTGGGCTTTGATAACGAAACCGACATAGGCCAATGCGTCGGCCATCACTAAATACTTCCCATCTAGGGTTTGTCTTAGTCTGTAAAAGCCAATTCTACCTGTATTTTAATTGCACTATCAGTTGTAGGGAAGAATATCCGCGGCGCGCTTTATAGGTCTTACCAAAACTAACAAGTTATAAATGTCTAAAAAGATCCGTTATGAGGTATAATATAAGCGTAGATCATTGACAAGTGAACCGGGAAAGAAGAATGCCCAAATGTCAGAAAAAGGGGCGAGGCGGCTCTTTCTTCTGACACAAAAGAAAATAGGGAAATTGCAGCGGGTTGGCCGCTGCAGTGAGTAAATCCTCAGCAAGGCATCTACAAAAGGCAAACCGCTCGTAAGGGCGGGACGCAAAGCTACGGACCTTCTAGGCAATGCTCGTGACCGAGCAATGTGAAGGGCAAATTGGGAGTGATCCCAAGACGCAAAGCCACGGGTCTTGAGAGAATTTAGAAAGATAGCCGGGTTGCCGCAGCCTGATGGTAGCCGAGCCACTAGATGTGCTCAGACAAACCATTAGGAGGTGCTTTCAATGAGGATGAATAAACTAGTAGGTGTTGGACTGTTGGTAGTTGTACTGGCAACGCTCAGTGTGGTTGCCGGTTTTGGTGTGGCATCGCCGTCAGATAGTGTGGATGTGAATGTGGATTTCGCAATTCCATCCTACATTGCTATCTATGCCCCGGACACCCAAGTAACACTGGGGACAATCACAGGCCCGGGTACCTACGAGGCAACAAACACCCTGTACGTAGTCAGTACCACGGGTTGGAGCGTCAACCACTCCTTTGTATGGACGACTTACCCGAACGAGGGAGGCGCTGTTTTTGCCCCCGAGGGGCCGGGTGGAGATCTGTTCTCTGTTAGCGGAGATGGCGATGGTGTGTGGGGATGGGATTCCTTCACAGTGACCTACGAGCTTGAGCTTGGTAGCGACACACACACAGAAGGGGGAAACAAGATGCAGTACTTCCCCGCAGGTGACTACATGGTCACTGTTACCCACACAGCTACAACCAGTGAGTAAACTGCCGACGGGTTCACACCTGAGAAATCTGAGGGGGGCATTATGCCCCCCTCATCTGAACGTTCTCGGTTCACTAGAACATCAGTTTGCGTTATACTCTGGCCATGAGAGATAAGATGAACCTACCAGCAGTGAAAATTCCGCGCCTGATAATTCTGGGATTTGCTATCATAGCGGCGTCGTCAGTTGTTAGTGTTGCTCAAACAGACACAGGCTGGCAGAGTCCAACAGGAACCGATTATGTTTTCTGGTTTGCCGAAGAGGCATTTTGCGATGACAATGATTCTGCAATCGCATGGAATGCGGCTACATGCCATTATTGGGGTTACGGATTCGAGTTAAGACCTGGAATGCGGATAGTAGGTATCGAGGTGCGTCTGGACGCAGGGCATTGGAGCTTGAAAACACCTGATGTCTCCGACCTTGCAGTACGCTTGACTGGTGATGGCGGTTCAAGCTGGACCATGCCTTACAACACTACGGTAGCCCATGGAGGGGAAAACAGCTACATCCTGGGCGGTCACTGGGATGGATGGGGACGCGACTGGTCGCCAAACGAACTTGGGAACTCCGAATTTGGTGTTAGAATAACTGCCCGCATGGACAGGGGACTAATAGGGCTCAACTGGGTAGCGGTACGGGTCTATTACAGCTCTGCGTTCTCCATGGAAATCTTAAGCGGAGCCCAGGTAGGGTTTCCCCCGATAACCGGTGCTCATGTTTACACTAGATCAGCCGGTACCTCCATCCGGATAACAAGTCCGAACCCCTGGTCGATCTCCGATGAAATTATCTGGGAGGAATCGAGGCTGGATGGCGGACCGTTTCCGGAGGCATTCAACCAGGATCAGGTTGGGACGCTTCTCTCTCGAGATTACGACAGGATCGGTGAAGCGGGCCAATACACGGTTGATGTAACCTATCGATTGGATCTAACCGGAGATAACCTGAAGTTCTTCCAGTCCGGGACCTACTCGCTGGTAATCAGATACACTGCCACTACAAATGATTGAGCCTGGTGTCGGTTTTGTCTAGTATTACTGATCGCCATTACCTGCGAGGAGGCAGTGCCATGAGAAGAATATTGTCATTAATGTTTGTATTTGTCGGCATGATACTCATGCCGATTTTCACCGCTTACTCTGTTCTGGTAACCCCGGCCCCGCTGGACCTAAAACAGGCTCCGGGAACCACGAGGTCCTACACTCTCACAGTGGAGAATAACACTACTGAAACTGAAGAGATCAAGCTTTATCTGGGTGATTGGCTCCGCTATCCCGATGGGGAACACGACTGGGATATTCCATCGCGGGGCGCGCGGTGGAACGTTCCCGGACCGTTTGCAGCTGAAGAGGTGGCTTCCGTGGTATACCGGGTAAAGCTTCACGCGGACGTAGCTGTGGAGGTAACGGGCTGGTTCCGCATGTGTGAACCAGGCCTCGGAGATCCGATAACGGGTTCGTCTACTCTCACTGCCGATATGATAGGGGAAGGACCGGAGCCGCCTCCCAGCGATGAGCCCTGGATTGGACGCAGGATCTTGGAAATCGATCCCGATGGTGTGGCTACGGTCGAGCTTGACATCCATTGCCCGGTCGAATGTGCTGGGATCACACTATACGAGGAATTCTCGCGCAGTGTCCACATTGAACCGATCGACTCCGCCGGTGGGGATCTTTACACCGTGAATCACTCTTGCATCGATTGGATCGATCTTTCTGTTACGCAATTTCGACTGGAACCCGACGAGTCTCGCGAAGTGGGGGTCACGGTCAATACCCCTCTTGGGTTCTCAGGTTTGTACTGGGCGACCATTTTCGCTGAATCACAGCCAACGGTAAATACGCGTGAGGGCGTTCAGGTCAGTAATATCTACCGCACGGCGATAAAGGTGTACGTAACAGCACCAGGTACTGAGGAATTAGCAGGAGAGGTGACCAGTGTTGTAGTAACCACTGACGGGAAACTGGAGATACAGTTCTCGTTTTCTAATACAGGTAAAGTGCAGCTTTCGCCCACCGGAACAATTGACGTCATCGACCGGTCAGGTGTGGTTGCTTCCTCCCTTCCTATAGAAAGGTTCTACGTCTTGCCGGGAAGCTATGCCGTTAGGACGTTGACCGCTGAACCTCTTACTTCCGGCATTTATCAGGCCAGGGTCATACTCGACTACGGAGGTGATAACCCCGTGGGCGGTGTCCGTACTTTCAAGGTGGAATAAGCCCGGGCCTGAATTGTGGTATACTGAACAGCGGATCTAAACTGCATGACAATCTATCTAAGCACTCTCATATTTCGCTTCCTCGATGTTTTGAGTAGTAACTTGGAGCTGAGTTCGGATAGGTGCCGAACATTCCACCACAAAGAGCACGAAGAACACGAGGTGTTTGAAGTAGTTTGCAGATGGGAGAGAATAGCTTTTTCTCTTGCCCGTTCACTTCGCTCAGTCACAAGCCCTGTCTGGCCTGTAGGTCACCCGCATAGAAAGGTACTATGATCGTCAAGAAAACAGCTTATGACTCTTCGGAGGGCAGCAAGCCACGCAAAAGCTGGTCTGTTAGCTTTTTCTCTCCTGATTCATTGGATACTTAAAGCCAAAGCTCCCCGCTATCTGATGGCTCTCATTACTTGTAAGGTTTGTTATGAATTGGTTGTTCTGTTGTTTGCATGATGAGGCAATGTAATCATACAACATAGGAGTGCTGGAATAGACCGATAGAAGGAACCTGAATCTGGGTATAGGCGCAGGGCATGTACGTGTTCACCAGGGCAAGACCCCGGCGGAAACGTTTGAGGAGAATCTGGACTTGGCAAGGGAGAAGATTTCGAGTATGAGTAGGGAGGCGCAAGTGATACCTGCGGCTTAGTCCGACAGCGAGTCCGAAGAGGACGACTGTCAGATCAATTGTTAGTCACTAAATCAGAAGGCGAATTACATATGCTGAATCGTGTTGTTGAGTGTCTGAGAACTGTGACCTGGTTGATATTAGTTATTGTGCTTTTCTGTATTGTGGAGACTACCGGATGGTCAGTGGTAATATCTAAAACCGTTTTGTACTTCGATTCTAGTCCAGGAGAGACCGCCCGGCAAAGATTCACCATAAGGAACAACACCGCAGAGAACAAGGCAATTAGAATAAGGCTTATAGATTGGGATGATACTCCAGATGGAAGGACACTGCTTAGTCCACCAGGCGAGTCAGCTCGATCTTGTGCTAGTTGGATAAAATATGCTCCAGAAACAGTTGATCTTGCTCCCGGCAAGGAGCAGGAAATAAGTGTGATGATGAGCGTGCCTTCTCATGCCGTTGGAACCTATTGGGCTGCTTTTTTGGTGGACAGTCCTGCCCAGACAACACTTGAATCAGAACAGGGGATCCGAGCAAGGACGCAGTTCTTGATCAAGATATATCAGACAGCGCTTCCTGCTAAGACAATGGGCAAAATAGTAGCGGTAGACGTTGGGGGACTTAATCCGTTGGGTGTGATGCTGGAGTTTTCAAATGCGGGCGAAACTCTCATGAAAGAAGTTCACGCCACAGCC
>CAZKFV010000116.1:0-53882 GCA_964552295.1 uncultured Thermotogae bacterium
CTGGCACCCGGCCGGTATAACGTGTGGGTTGTGTATGGAGGAGGAAAGAGCGTGCTAGTTCCAATAGAAGTCTTGCTTTAGGTGGATTCCTAGATAGAGATGTATCTAGCCCCAGTTGGCTTATTGTCAGCTGGGGCTTTTCTCACGATCTGAGACTAGTTGCTGTTGAGGAGGATACTTGACACTTACCCCCCTTTCGGGTGTACATTGTTTTCAAAGGGAGGTAGTAAATATGAAACATCTGTTCACGCGTGCAACCATGGTGTTGTTAGTTATGTTGGTTCTGTCTGTGGTAGTTGTTCAAGCTGGATCTACGTATACCACATCGACAGGGAGTTACAAGTTGGGAGAGCCAGTGGTTTTCAAGGTGGAGAATTCTGGTGGCAATTGGTGGAGCTGTTGCTGTTGCCAGTGTAACACATGCAGTGCGTCCCAGGTACTGGGATGGCATATTGAGGACTCATCTGGGCAGACCATTTATAGCGTAGTGCATGATGCCCCAGTACTGTCGGCCTCGTGGCAAGGGGTCTGGACGCAGGTAGATTCTAGCAGTACCCCCGTTGGTGCCGGTAACTACATACTTTATGTTGACACATCTGTAGGTACCCTTAACAGGTTCGTCACACTGTACGATCCTTGTAATTACTGCACTTGGGGCTGGGGATGGTCTTGTAATACTTGTCAAGAGAGAGCAAGCATAGTCACTGACTGCTATTGTAAGACGTCCTTGCAGTTGCTTAAAGAGACTACAACCTGTTGTTGGCCATTCCGGTGGCCATGCTGCAATCCTTGCTGTCCGTAGCGCATTTACAGCTTTCTGAGGGCACAGGAGCACAGAAAGCTAGCTCAAGGAGGTTGTGATGAAGAAGAGACTAAATGTCCTGCTGTTATTGTTAGCGTTTGTTATGGCAATAACAACAGGAGCGATGGCAAATGATAATCAGCAGTCAGGGCCAATTCTTCCAGATATTGTTGGATTCGCCCAGGCAGCAGCATCCGCGGCTGCACAAGCAGCAGCCGAGGCAAGAGCGTCGGCAGATGCAATTGCTGGACTATTGTCACAGGTTCAGGACCCGTGTCTGGTCTGTTCAGATCAATTGGAGGCAATTGCCTCTGCACGGGCGGCAGCAACGGCTTCAGTAAACGCTATCAGTGACGCTTCAGCAAAGGCTGATGCTATGATCTCGGAGTTGGTAGAGGCAGCAGCCGCTGCTCAAGCCAACGCTGAAGCCTCGGCCAGTGCATGCGCGGAAGCTTCTGCTAGTGTTGAAGCTATGGTGGAGGATGTTGCTGCGGCGGCAGCTGAAGCCCAAGCCGCCGCAAGATCCTGGGTGGCTGCCTGTGCGGTAGCAGAGGAAGAAGCAGAATCAATGGCATATGCTTCTGCTAGTGTTCTGGCATCGGCGTTAGCCGATGCGAATGCTTCAGCCAAGGCATGTGCAGCGGCGGCAGCGAAGGTACAGGCATTTGTATCCGACATTGCGCGTGTGATTGCGGAAGCTGAGGCTATTGCAATGGCACAGGTGGAGACGGCAGCAGCTGCTTACGCTGACGCGAAAGCGGAAGTAAGTGCTGTTGCAAGCGCTGCTGCTGAAGCTGCTTCTAACGCAGAGGCCTGTGCGGAGGCCTACGCAGCAGCCAGAGCTCAGGCAAGCGCCACTGCAACCTCCGTCTCCAAGGCACAACAGATCACGGAAGATATTTCAGACACCATAAATACGCCGGTTCTCTGTGGAACTGTAACCACTGAGATCAGGGGAACAGTCACCGCTGGTGCATATGCGGTTGCACAGGCTCAAGCAGCCGCCGAAGCAGCAGCTCAAGCAGCAGCTCACGCGCGGGCTTCAGCAGAGGCACGAGCATCCGCAGCCGCAGCGGCGTATGCACGTGCAGAAGCGCAAGCACAGGCAGCAGCTGTTGCCTACGCCAGGGCTGAGGCTACGGCTGAAGCCATTGCTTCATCTAGGGCAGAGGCTAAAGCAGCTGCCTTTGCAGCAGCAAGCGCTGTAGCACAAGCTCAAGCAGCTGCCGAAGCTCATGCAGAGGCAATTGCTTATGCTCAGGCAGATGCACAGGCAAGTGCGCAGGCAGCGGCAAGTGCTATCGCTCAGGCATCTGCGACAGCTTCAGCTCAAGCTCAAGCGGCAGCAAGCGCGGTGGCGGAAGCTCGAGCGGCAGCAACAGCGGCGGCGAGTGCTATCGCTCAGGCATCTGCGACAGCTTCAGCAGAGGCTCAAGCGGCAGCAAGCGCGGTGGCGGAAGCTCGAGCGGCAGCAACAGCGGCAGCAAGTTCGATTGCCAGTGCTAGCGCCAGTGCCAGTGCGCAAGCAAGTGCGGCAGCCAGTGCTAGGGCTAATGCTCAATCTGCGGCATCAGCGATAGCTGAAGCAGTTGCAGAAGCTCTAGCTACGGCGGAGGCACAAGCTCGGGCTGCGGCAACAGCATCCGCAAATGCGTCAGCAGCAGCAAGTGCAGCAGCAAGAGCAGCTTCTAGTGCAACAGCTACTGCAGAGGCTGATGCTTCAGCATCTGGCACGGCTGGCTCATCATCATACGCTTCAGCATTTGCAGCTTCCGAAGCGATGAATTCATCTGAGGTCTTAGCACAAGTGAGTGCCGCTGTTTCGGCTAGTGCAAGGGCACAAGCCGCTGCTTTTGCAGCAGCAGAAGCGTACGCACGAGCACAGTCCGCTATTCAGAGTGGGGTGCAGAGCATATCCGAAGCAGCAGCAGATGCTTTCGCGGCTGCGCAGGCTGCGGCAAGCGCTGAAGCAAGAGCCGAGGTGGCAGTGACAGTAGGAGTTCAGGCTGCAGCAGAAGCAGAAGCATACGCCCAGGCAGCAGCTTACGCGGCGGCTTGTGCAGCTGCGGATGCTCAGGCTGCAGTAACTGTTGGTGTATATGCAGCAGCTTTGGCCCAAGCGGAGGCGTATGCTGCAGCGGAAGCGTGTGCTCAGGCAGCAGCGCGGGCTCAGGTAGCTCTAAGTGTTAGTGCAGAGGCCTTTGCAGCAGCCCAGGCTAGTGCACAAGCAGCCGCTCTGGCAGCAGCAGCAGCAAGTGCTGATGCGGAAGCATCTGTGTCTGTTGGAGTAAAGGCAGCGGCAGAGGCGGAAGCCTCGGCATTTGCAGCGGCGCGGGCTGTGGCAGAAGCATGTGCTGCTGTACGAGCATCAGCGACAGCGATCGCGGAGGCACATGCACGAGCTGCAGCTTCGGCAACAGCGGCGGCTGAAGCCTTCGCATCGGCACAAACGGCTGCTAATGCAGCAGCATCGGCTGCAGCCAGTGCTGATACGTCGGTCAGCGTAATGTCTGATGTCCACTCATCTACCCGAGCACTGATTGACGAGGAGTGTCTGGCTGACATGTGCCGTGAGTATCAACCAACAACACAGCCAGGAGAGCCTGTTCCAGAAGAGACTACCCCACAGCGCTCTGGTTGCCCAGAGCCAGAAGAGATGGAATGGGATTTTGGCGAGGTAAAGGGAGGAATGTATACCATATCTACAAGGTCCTTCCCACACGAAGTGTCCTCTACCCTTAACGCATTTGACATTGTTGGTGTTAATCAAATGTCAAGCGACCTTCCCAGCGGCGTGCAGTTATTGATCAATGCCGATAGCAAACAAGCCACTCTGAGCGGGACTATTCCAACGGGCTCCGCAACCTATCATGTGGTGTACGGGTTTATCGATGAGTATAAATGCACTGTAGCCATCTTGCATGTTTTCCTCGGTGTCGCTGGTGGGCAAGATACAGGGCCTACCACACCCAGTGTTCGAGACCTTGCAGTTATTGTTACGGATGTCTCAGTGGAGCAGCTATGCGAGGACAAGTATTCGCATGCGATTACTGTGTATTACGAGACAACTGGTGGAGTCAAGCCGATTTCCATTGAAGGGATCTATTGGACGCTTCCGGATGGCTCAACAAGAAAGGTATCAGGAATTTCGATGACTAGTGGCTGGTTGCGCACGCAGTTGGGTTACCCGAACGGTGGGGAGATTGGTGTGCGTGTTGAGGCTAAGGACGCTGCTGGGCATACAGCATCCGACACAGGCGGTACTTACTTGAACGCTTGTTACGAAACGTCAACTCCCCAGACTGCGAGGGAAGTATGCATGGATGTGAGCGCTGTTGTCGCGGGGCAGCAGATGGCTACTCATTACTTACCCAGCTATAGTGAGATTCCTGTTTCAATGATTGTAAACAGGATCATCAGGTACACAACGCCCTTTGACATGTGCGAACCGTACGGTACACAGGTTTCTATCCAGGCGCCAGCTGACTTCTGGACACAACAGCAGGCACATCTGTACTTCCAGGGGTGGCAGCGCTACGATGAAGCTACGCAAAAGTGGATCCCACTGTCAGAGAACCAGAGCATCACGGAAAATCCCAATATAGTCCTGACCCTGCAGAACGGTGGATCGCTTCGCGCGGTCTACAGACAGGAGCGCTAGCCAAGTAAGGAGAAAACTCACTACGGACGGGGATGGCCATTTGGTCATCCCCGTTTTCTATTGACGGACGGAGTAATGCCAGGTAACCTTTTGCATCATAGGCGAGGGTGGCGGAACTGGCAGACGCGCTAGCCTTAGGAGCTAGTGCCTACGGGCGTGCGGGTTCGAATCCCGCCCTTCGCAGTTGCAGGAGTGTGACTCTATCGATATAATCATCGCTAGTGCGCGGGAATAGCTCAGCGGAAGAGCACTGCCTTGCCAAGGCAGGGGTCGCGGGTTCAAATCCCGTTTCCCGCTCCACAAGAGTACAGCCGGGAATCGCCGATAAGCCGGGGTGGCGGAATTGGCAGACGCAAGGGACTTAAAATCCTTTGAGGGTTTCCTCGTGCGGGTTCGAGTCCCGCTCCCGGCAAAAGAATCGCGGGGTGGAGCAACTGGAAGCTCGTCGGGCTCATAACCCGGAGGTTGTCGGTTCGAATCCGGCCCCCGCCACCAGAAGGGCGGCGTAGCTCAACCGGTTTAGAGCGCTCGGCTCATATCCGAGAGGTTCGGGGTTCGAGTCCCTGCGCCGCTAGTTGTTTGATGGATACGGGGGCGTAGCTCTAATCGGGAGAGCGCTGCGTTCGCATCGCAGAGGTTGGCGGTTCGAATCCGCTCGCCTCCATAGGTTCATCAAATGGACGCTGGATATGTCTACTCTACAGGGTAATTTTCAAGGCCTTACTAGGCGAGTAACACGTCTACTGTTACTGCTATTAATTAGGGTTTCGTTCTGCTTGCTTATGCGCCTAAAGATTGTCGGTAAACAAAACATACCACATAACGGACCATTGCTTATTGTTGCTAACCATTTTCATTTTGCAGATCCACTTGCTATCATTCTGGCTATACCTGCTCCATTTGAGTTTATAGGCGGAGCACGGATGCCATTTGCACCACGCCTTGTGCGCGCGTTGCCAAAACTATGGGGCTACCACGCTGTGTATCGCGGTACTGGCGCGCGCGATGCGCTTCGTAGCGCAGAGAATGAATTGTTGAACGGCGGCAAGATTGCGATTTTCCCTGAAGGAGGAGGAGGGGCAACCGTATTGCGTCCAGCCCGTCCGGGTACAGCGTTTCTAGCTGCGCGCACAGGAGCACATATTCTTCCTGTAGGAATAGAAGGTTTAGTTGATATGTTCCATGAGCTACTTCATGGACGGCGTCCGCGAGTAACTGTACGTATTGGCAAACCTTTTGGTCCTTTCGAGGCCAGCGGGCGAGGTCGGGAACGAAGAAAACAACTGGATGAGATAAGCGATGAGATCATGCAACACGTTGCTTCACTCATTCCACCGGAGAGGCGCGGCTACTACTCAAGGGATCCTCAAGTACGCGCTGCTGCTAAGGGAACTGAGATTTATCCTTGGGCAAGGAGTAAAGATGAGCAAGAGATCTAGCAAACCGATTTCTACCCGGCGTGAGAGGATTGCATGGTATATGTACGATTTCGGTAATTCTGCGTATGCGTCGGTGGTTTTGCTTGCTGTATATGCTGCGTATTTCAAGGAACAGGTTGTTGGAGGAGCTCGAGGATCGTGGTTATGGGGACTATCCGTGGGAATAGCAATGCTTGCTGTGGCGCTGATTGCCCCGATCCTGGGGACAATCGCAGATTACTCAGGAGCAAAGAAGAGGTTCTTGTTATTCTTCACCGCTACGTCTTGCGTATCTACGGCTCTCCTTGCCTTTGTTGGAAAGGGCGATATTGTCATGGGGATGGTCTTCTTCATTCTTGCCGAGATCGGGTATCGCGGCGCGCAGGTGTTTTACAACGCGCTACTTCCTGAGATTGCGTCTACACAAGAGATTGGGCGTGTGTCAGGGCGTGGATGGGCGCTAGGGAATGTTGGAGGCATATTGTGTCTCATTATCGTGCTAGCATTGATCAAGCTCTTCCCAGGCACGCTGAGCATTCGTCTCTCATTTGTCCTCACTGCCGTGTTCTTTGGCGGCTTTGCCCTGCCTATATTTAGGTGGCTTCCTGAGCGTGCCGAGAAGCGCCATCTCCCAGGAGGAAAATCCCCGCTCGCGCTTGCCTTTGCAAGATTGGGAGAGACGGCAAGGAAAGTGCGCCACTTTCGCGAGTTCGGCAAGTTTATCTTGGCATTCCTTATCTACAACGACGCCATCCTTATGATGCTCAACTTCGCAGCCATTCTCGGTGCTGTCTTGTTCGGCTTGACGCAAGAGCAGTTGATAATGTTCATGATCCTAATTATGGTAACGAGCATCGGTGGTGCATATCTGTTTGGTCATATCGCTGATCGGTCGAGCTCCAAATGGTCGCTGGTTATCGCGCTTGCTCTAATGTTGGCGTCGGTTATATGGTTATATTTTGATTACTCGAGGACGCTTTTCTTTGTCATTGGTGGAATTGCTGGATTTGCTCTAACCGCTGGGCAATCAGTAAGCAGAGCGTTCGTTGCCAAGCTTGCGCCCGCAGGCAAGAGCGCCGAGTTTTATGGATTCTTTGCAATGACCGGGCGCACGTCCTCCTTCATTGGGCCTACAGTGTATGGATTCATCGCTGCGCATGCTGCGTTGTGGTATCAAACCCGCGGGCAGGCAGCCAAGCTTGCCGAGCAGTCGGGGCAGAGGATGGCGATCCTCTCCATTGCCGCCTTCCTCGTTTTGGGTATTGTCGCGCTTTTATTCGTAAATGAGAAGCGTGGTGTCGAAGCCGCAAAGAAGAGTGCCGCAGATGTCTCATAGCCAAATAGTGCCTTGAGGTGTGTCTTTTAGGGTGATACCAAGTTTGGCCAACTGGTCACGTATTTTGTCCGAGAGGGCAAACTCCTTCCTATTACGCAACTCATTGCGTAGGTCAGCAAGCAGGCGTATCAGCTCAGCTTCGATCCCCTTGGATTCATTCTCCGATTGCTGGAATAGGCCAAGTGGAAAACCAAGCTCCCGCACAAGCGAAAGGGCTTTGGGTAAGACCAAACGGGCATCATCCTTGGCTATCGTTCGAAACTTGTTGGTCTTGGAAACGATGTCTTGGATTGCCGCTATTGCCCCTACCGTATTGAAGTCGGAGTCCATTTCTGCTAGGTAACGCTGACGCAATAGCTCTAGCGAAGATAGGAATTCTTTTCCTTGAGGGTTTGTGTTCTTCTCCGACTGCTCAAACGGCTCACTGCTTACTTCGTCAATCATTGTCTGAATGCGGCTAATTGCTGCTTGAGCCTCAGCCAGTCCCTGGGTGGAATAGTCGAGGGGCTTTCTGTAGTGGCGTGAAAGGTAAAAGTATCTGACCGTTTGTGCACCAAATTTGCCTATCACATCACGAGCATAAGCGAAATTGCCCAGCGATTTCGACATCTTTTGGCCATTGAACATGAGCATACCGCTGTGAAGCCAGAATCGGGCGAATATCTTCCCGGTAAGCCCTTCCGCTTGCGCGATCTCGTTCTCGTGGTGAGGGAACACAAGGTCATTGCCACCAGCGTGTATATCCAGGGTATCGCCAAGGTAGTGACGTGATAGCACGACACATTCTGTGTGCCAGCCAGGCCGACCTTTGCCCCACGGGGAATCCCACTGAGGTTCGCCTGGCTTCGAGCTTTTCCATAGCGTGAAATCCAGGGGATTCTCTTTTTTCTCTGATGCAGCAATGCGAGCTCCGACTTGAAGGTCCTGGACTTTTCGTCCGGATAGCTTTCCGTATTCGGGAAACGCAGATACACGGTAATAGGCATCGCCATCTACCTGGTATGCTAGTCCTTTGTTTATAAGTTCTCGTATTAGTTCAATCATTCCAGGGATGAACTCTGTTGCCCGCGGGCTGTATGATGGGTTTTCTACCTCTAACTTGGTGAGAAGATTGAAGTAGGACTCAGTATAGGAAGAAGCAATCTCGCTTACGGGCTGACCGCTCTCAACGGAACGGTTGATTAGTTTGTCATCCACATCAGTAACATTCTGAACGTAGATAACGTTCCATCCGTGAAATTGCTCGAAGTATTTGCGTAATGTATCGAAAACTATCACAGGCCGAACGTTGCCTATGTGTAGGTGGTCATAGACCGTGGGGCCACAGACGTACATTCTCACTGTTTTTCCATCTTGCGGTGCAAATTGTTGCTGCCTTCTTGTGAGGGTATTGTATAGTTCCATCATGCCCCACCTCCTATACAATAATTATAACGTGGATTAAGCTGATTATCCTGAAAAAGCGACACTGTCAGCTTCCGAGATGGCAGAAAGTTTTCCTATTTATCGTTCTGCGCCGTTCTGAGTGGTAGCCAAAGGATAGTTATGCCAAACAGCGTGGCTTTCAAAAGAGACGTAATACAGTGATGCTTGATCAGTAAGAAAGACCAAAAGCATACTCGCGCAGCGCCTGCCTGTGCCATAAGGCAGACAGGTCTCTGTGGGAGAAAAGAAGCTGTAAAGCATCTACAACACTACATCGCGCGCAGATGCGGACAAAAAGAAGTAGCATATTGTAAGAAAAAGAGAGTAAGAGCATTTATAAAAGGGTTCAGCAGCTCAAGTGAGCCAGAGCGAATGGGCGAGAGAAAGTTTTGTGTCAGTTATAATTTACAATCTTTAGTTACCCACTGTATACAGCGAGGAGCCCTATTTGTTGCCCTGTCACCTAATCTCGAGAGTGCCGATAATCGGATTGGTCTTGGCGGCTATCAGGTTTCACACAAGACCCGCTGATGAAAGATGAATGTGTGAACTTCTAGATCCTCAGGGGGATCCTTACCTATGATCTCTATGGCTTGACTTCTATTGCTTGGCGAGGGCCAGTTACTGTAATCTGAACAGTGAAACTCATCTTGTAAACAGAGGTGGATCGATGAGAACACTTTCTCAAGTTCTTTCGCAGAGCGCAAACTCCTTCCCGGATCGCCCAGTTATCTCTTGGGTCGGGCAACATACTACGTACAAGGAACTAGAAACGCGTGTCAATCACCTGGCAAGGGGATTGATCGAGCTTGGAGTAGAAAAGGAGGATAAGGTAGGTCTTTGGATGCCAAACATCCCAGAGTGGATAGTTGCTTACTTCGCCATAGCAAGAGTCGGAGCTGTTGTAGTACCAATGAATACGCGCTATAAGTCACACGAGGTAAGGTACATCCTTGATGATTCCGAAGCCACAACGTTGTTCATGATGGATAGTTTTGTAGGAATAGACTACCACCAGATTATAGGCGGGGTACGTAATCAGCTTCCATATTTGAAAAACATTATCGTTGTGGGAGGAAACAGCAGCGATACACGAGCTTTTTCAGAGGTGGAATCGTTGGGTGCAGACCTTTTCTATGACGGGAAAACCCAGCAACGAGAAGCCAGATGTGATCCAAAGGATAACGTTTTTATACTTTACACTTCTGGAACTACTGGCAACCCAAAGGGGGCGATGCTGTCCCATCACAACATTGCTGAGAACGCCAGGCAGGTAACTGAGGTTCTGCGCACAACTTATGATGATGTTTTTCTCCTTCCGGTTCCTTTCTTCCACTGCTTTGGTTGTGTTATGGGAATTGCTGGAGCGATCACCTGGGGCGCCAGTATGGTACCAATGACTGTGTTTGAAGCCAAGCGAGCCCTTGAACTTGTTGAGAGCGAGCGCGTTTCCATCCTTTATGGCGTTCCTACGATGTTCGTCCTGGAGCTTGAGGAGTACCGCAGGAGCAAGCAGGAAGGAACTGGGTACGATGTTTCTTCTCTGCGTACTGGGATTATGGCTGGTGCTCCTTGCCCTGTTGAGGTGATGAAGGGCGTGATGGATGATCTCAATTGCAATGTATCGATAGCTTATGGTCTTACTGAAGCATCTCCGGTTATCACCATGACCCGGTTTGATGACTCTATTGACCTCCGAGTGGAGACAGTTGGGCAAGCGTTGCCTGGGATCGAGGTAAGGATTGTAGATGATGATCACCTTCCAGTGCCCGTGGGAGAGATGGGCGAGCTTGCCTGCCGAGGGTACAATGTAATGATGGGTTACTATAAGATGCCAGATAAGACAGCCCAAGCGATTGACTCGGATGGTTGGTTGTACTCCGGGGATCTGGCTACGATCGATGAAAACGGCTATGTAAGGATTGTTGGGCGGAAGAAGGACATGATTATTACGGGGGGATTCAACGTCTACCCGGCTGAGATTGAAGAGTTCTTATACGCTCACAGTAAGGTACAAAACGTTTCTGTAGTGGGCGCCCCTGATGATGTGATGGGAGAAGTAGCGGTTGCATACATTATTCCCAGACAAGGAACATCCATTGATCCACAGGAGATTGTTGACTACTGTGCTGGCGAGATGGCCAACTTCAAGGTCCCGAGATATGTGCAGATTGTCGGCGATTTTCCAATGACCCAGTCGGGTAAGATTCAGAAGTTTCGGCTGCGGGAAATGATAAACAAGAAGATAAAAGAGGGCTCTTCTTCCAAGTTGAGACCAAGCTCCAAGTAACCTAATAGCAAAGTAATAGTGTGATTGCAAGCGCTGGGTTCCTATCTCGAGTTCGAGAGCGAAAACCAGTTGACCGGCAAGTAGTTGAGGGACGCAGAAAGAGAAGGATGCTAACTTATTTGATGCTTAAAAAGCACCTGCAATTTATTCGGATGGTTATTGATTTGCTAGTGATAAGTGTCTCGTATCATTACATCTGGTAAACATGTAACTTGAGAGTTCAGGTTTAGGTAGTTATTTGCTTATATTTGGGCTTTTCTATAGAGGTGGACCAGAAACTCGGTATTGCCTTTCCGGCCTTGAATTGGTGAAGTCATTTCTTCAACTATTTTCCAAGGCGTTTGATGTTCAATAAAGTGATATATTTCATTTAGTATTGCTTTTCGATCATTGGCATTCTTGACCACACCATCGGCTGGTAGACGGTCTTTTCCTGCCTCAAACTGCGGCTTGACAAGGGCTATGATTTCA
Organism: uncultured Thermotogae bacterium; assembly: GCA_964552295.1. Classification (GTDB taxonomy): domain Bacteria; phylum Bipolaricaulota; class Bipolaricaulia; order UBA7950; family UBA9294; genus M55B144. Next base: position 11,404 of record CAZKFV010000116.1, read on the forward strand.
TGTCTCGAAGCCATGATGTCAACCAGTGGCGGGAGGATGAGCGCTAATGATATAAACGAGACGTCAATGGTCGCTAGATCAATGGGTTCGCCTATGTCTTGTGGAACAAGATAGCGGGCGTTAATGCCCTCATGTATAAGGACTTTTGGACTTTTGCGGAGACGAGCATCTATTTGATCATGCCCCACATCGACGCTGTGAACGCGAGAGGCTCCACTTTTCAGCAAGCAATCGACAAACCCGCCTTTGGCACTGCCGATATCCAGGCAGACAAGACCACTTGGATCTACATTGAACTTGTGAAGGGCAGCGGCAAGTTTCTCTCCGCCGCGGCTGACGAATTGTTGACTAGATAATAGCTCGATCTTTGCTTCAGGATCGGTTGGATGACCCGGTCTCAGTATCACCTTTCCATTAACTCGGACAAGTCCAGATGCGATCGCTTGCTGTGCGCGTGACCGACTGCGGATGAGCCGTCTGTCTTTGACGACTCTGTCCAGTCGTTGCTTCATCTTGTAGCTGTGGTCACTTTCTGACGTTGACTAACGTATGCTTCCAGTCCTGCCTTAAGTACCTCCACTGCACGCACCAGCTTTGGTTCCTCCAGAACATAGGCAATACGCACCTCGTCGTTTCCCATTCCCGGGCTGGCATAGAAACCTGCCCCTGGAGCTACCATGGTTGTCTCGCCGGCGAGATTGAAATCATTAAGCATGAACTTGACAAACTCCTCTGAGTCGTCCAGCTGCGGAAATTTAGCAAAAACGTAGAAGGCTCCTTCCGGCTTGCGACTGATCACTTCCGGGATGGTTTGCAAGGCCTGGTAAAGCGTGTCGCGGCGCGAGTGAAACTTGGCATTCATGGCCGCTATATCCTTCTTGTAATTAGGGTCTTTGAGGAAAGCTGCCAGTCCGAGCTGTTCAAATGTTGGAGCGGAAAGGCGGATCATACAAAGTTTGTCAATCGACTTCATAATCTCGCGATTTCGGGTGATTATTGTTCCAATCCTCGCCCCACAGGCTGACAGGCGTTTAGAGATCGAATCCACCAGTATCGCGTGCTCTCGCAGCTCAGGGAATTCGAGTATCCCTACTGCCTCCCCATCGTACATCAATTCCCGGTATGGCTCATCGGAGATGACATAAAGGTCGTGCCTGAGGGCAAGATTAGCTACCGCCTGCATTTCCTCTCGGGTATAGGCAACCCCGCTGGGGTTAGAGGGAGTGGAAAAGAGGATCGCTTTTGTACGCGGTGTGATAAGCGCCTCGATTTCCTTCATAGGAGGAAGGTGAAATCCAGTATCTACCTTTGTGGTTATGGGGATTACCTTGATTCCGTTCATCAAAGCGTGCCCGTAGTAATTGGGATAAAACGGCTCAGGAATGAGGACTTCGTCTCCTGGGTTACACGTTGCTTGCAAAGCAAATGCGAATGCTTCACTTCCGCCTATGGTAATGCGTAGCTCTTCATCGGTCAGGTTGATTCCTATTTCAGAGTAGAATTCAATCAGGGCATCTATTACAAGGGGGATTCCCCGGGATGGCGCATAGGAAAGGACGTCTATATTTGCGCTGCGAATTCCCTCCATAAACGAGCGTGGGGTAGGGATATCTGGCTGGCCAATGTTCAAGTGATAGACCTCGATACCCCGTTTCTTCGCTTCAACAGCCAGTGGGACTAGTCGCCTAATGGGAGAACCTTTCAGTTCCTGAGTACGCTCTGATACGCTAAGCATAGCTTAAAACCCACACCTCCGGGCGCGCGGGAAGGGCGTCTTTCATAAGAGCGGCCTCCGCGCTATCAATTTGCTTTATATTCTGCATCCTAGTGAGGAAGTTGTCCACTCGGTCAATGGGAAAGTCATCGCCCAGTGCGTCTGTCTTGTAATGCATAGGTATAATTACCTTTACTTTCGGAAGTTGCTGCACGATTTCCGTTGCCTTTTCTGCACCTATGGTGAAGTATCCTCCTACGGGAATCATTACCAGCTCTACTTGAGATAGTGCTGCCAGCTGCTCTTGGGCGAGAAGATGACCTAAATCGCCAAAGTGGGCTATATTGATTCCATCAACGGCAAAAGTGAAGATTGTGTTTGTCCCGCGCCTCTTGCCCTGTTCTTCATCGTGAAAAGTTGGAATACCTGTAAACTTTATGCCATGTGAGGTATGCTCTCCTGGACCGCGGACAATGCTTGGAGAGCCTAGAACCCGGTTGGTGGCGTTGTGATCGAAGTGTTCATGGCTAACTGTAACTATATCGGCAGGGAAACTGGGCGACTTGTATGGAAGCTGCTCGTTGTAAGGATCTGTGAGTACCGTTACATCGTGTCCCTCAATAAGAAAACATGCGTGTCCAACCCAAGTTATCTTCATATTTACCTCCTTGTATTTTTCACATTAAGCATAATAGTAACCAGTGAAGTAAAATCAATGCCAGCAGCAGCAGCAGCTCGGGGAAGGTCGCTCATTGGTGTCATTCCTGGATTTGTATTGACCTCTAACACGTAAGGGGTGCCGTCATTGCTCAGGCGAATGTCCACTCGGGAATACCCAGAACACCCAATTGCGCGGTGTGCTGCTAGGCTTACTTCTCTTACCTTCTCCGATACCTGCTTATCGAGTTTGGCAGGAACGATGAATAGAGCGTTACCCTTATTGTATTTCGCTTCATAATCGAAGAATTCCCTTTGTGGTGTGATCTCCACAATTGGAAGTACTTGTTCGCCTGTATCCATTTCCAGGATCGCTGCTGTCAGTTCGCGGCCCGGGATGTAGTTCTCGACTAAGAACGAGCCGAATTGCGCCCGTAATTCCTTGGTGCACTTGATAAGCTCCGACTCTTTCCGAACTATATGAACACCGATGCTCGATCCTTGATCGGTGGGCTTGACTACCAGAGGGAAGCCGTGCTTCGTGATTGCGACATTGCAGAAATGCTCTATATCCTGAGCCTGGTTGTAAACGCTTCCTGGTGGCGTGGGTAATGAATTACGTGTCAGTATGTCTTTGGAGCGAGGCTTGTCCATTGCCCGTGCGCATGCCTGTGGCTTTGATCCCGGATATGATACTCCCATTACGTCAAGAAGTAGAGCTATCGTCCCGTTCTCTCCCTCGCCGCCGTGAAGAACATTGAATGCGCGATTGATCCCTACCAAAGCAGGGATGACATCATCTGGGCTGTCAATTCTTAACAAGACTGCGTCGTATCCAAGTTTCAGCAAGGCTTTTCTCACGTGCTGTCCAGAGACCAGAGATACCTCTCTTTCCAGGGAATTGCCGCCTGCAAGTACGCCGATTCGTCTGTTGCCCAATTAGGTCCTCCCTCACTAAAAGAGTATAACTTGCCCGCGTAAGCATCAACAATCTGAGGCTGTAGCCAATGGTTAGCTTACTACCTCTGGAGATCTAATGGAGAAAGGGCATCCTGGCTTCTCATTTTGGTTTGGGGTTATGGAAACTGGAGCCAATCAACAGGGCTTGTTTGGGCACTGCTTGGTTAAAGCAGCAGAGGGGGATTGTCTCTTGCCCAGGTGGTTGCTATAATGAATCGATGATGTAGATTATAGGAGTACAAGGAGAGGAATGATGCGAGAGGCGGAGATAAAGGCTTTACTAGTTGATCCGTTTAACAATGCCCCGGTGATCCTGCTTAAGGATAGGAATTCAAACCAGGCGATGCCAATCTGGATTGGGGAATCTGAGGCGATGTCGATTGCTTTTACGCTACAAAGCAATCACTTTCCCCGGCCGCTGTCGCATGATCTTATGAAGACGATTATTGATGATTTGCAAGGGACTGTGCAGAGGATTGTCATCAGCAGGGTAGAAGAAGGCACTTATTATGCTTCGATCTTCATCACTAATGCTGGAGGAGAGACAGCGGAGATCGATGCTCGGCCTTCCGACTCACTTGCCTTGGCGCTGCGCACCGGCAGCCCTATTTTCATCTCTGATGATGTGTTCGAAGCCTCAGCAATCGAGTCACCGTTTGCGGAAGAGGATGAATTCCAAGACTTTGTTGACTCGAAGATGACCCTCGGGCAGTTCAAGCGGCTGATTGGATAACGGCTCACCCGCGAATGATTTCAGTTCCGCGGGGAAGAACAAGGATCTGGTCACGGATCAGTTCCTGGTCAAGAATTAGCTGTGACGCATAGATCGTTGTTGTCCGTTCTTCATCTACAAACAGCACAATCTGTTCCACTAGGAATGTATCCCGATCGATAGAGACCATCTTGGTCAATTGCCCGCTCTTCTTATCGTAAACCCGTAGGATAAAACCACCGGGAATGGGGCTGAGATCCGTATTTTGATTAGCTCCAGCTGTGCTAAGGGAGAGATATGGGGGATACTCGTCGCCCCGAGAGAGGGAGTAGGTAGGCCATTGTGTCTGTCCTGCAAGTGTTTGCGTTACTACAAGATCGCACTTGAAGAGTTGCATATCAAAGCTTGGAATGTTCTGTGATACACGCAGGGTAACCTTACCTTGCTTCCACGCCTCCCTTATATCACGCAGGTCAAAACTCGACAGACCCAATGCGGAAAGCGGAAAGCCCGCCCAACGTTTAATAACGGTCATGTTCTCTTCCGGCATGTAGTGGGATATCAGGTCTCGATCAACGGTATATATTTGCCCCTTCAATTCTGTGGGCGCAAGGTAAAGAACCCTCACTGCTGGGTCTGGGCCATTGATATACCAGATCCTCATGCGTAATGGGCTAGCTTCCTGGCCTGTGGAAACGACGTTGAGGACTATCTCGAGGTCCTTCACACGCTGGAATGCAGCCTCTGTTCTTGCAAGCAGACCAGCGGGATCCATCGGATCATTCTTGGCAAGAAATGCTTGGTCTATTGCTACAGCTGCAACAATAAGGCCAACAAAAACGCCGATTCCCAGAAGGATCAAGTTTTGACTGTTCATCGCCAACGATTATAATCCTGGAGGGAATGGCGTTCAATTCGGTCATACATAATTGGTAAGGAGGAAGTAGATGGCAAGCCTACTCGACCAGCTGCGATGCGTTCAGGATGCTGAGATGGAAGGGAAGCGAGTGGTGGTACGTGTAGACTACAATGTACCGCTTGCGGATGGCAAAGTTTCGGACGATTCGCGGATACGCGCTTCGTTGCCCACTATTGAGAATATTCTAGATCGTGGAGGAAAGCCTATTCTCATAACTCACCTTGGCCGTCCGGAGGGAAAAGTGGTTGAGGAGCTTCGCCTTGATCCAATAGCGGATTCGCTGAGGCAGCTGCTTGGGAAGAACGTTCGCAAGATTGACACGTGCATCGGCGATGAAGTAATGCAAGCGATGGAACAATGGGAACCTGGGACCGTCATATTGCTGGAAAACGTCCGTTTCTTTCCTGAAGAGGTTGCAAACGAGTCGGGATTTGCGCGTAAGCTAGCAAGCTTAGGCGATCTCTATGTTAATGACGCCTTTGCTGCGTTGCACCGAGCGCATGCTTCTACCTTGGGGATTGCTGACTACTTGCCGTCTTACGCAGGCCTTCTGGTGCAAAACGAGATTAAGGCACTGGCGCGATTAACAGACAATCCTGAACACCCTTATGTTGCAATAATCGGCGGAAAGAAGGCACGTAGCAAGTTAGGTACGCTGCGGGATCTTGTCGAGCGTGTAGACGCCATTCTGATCGGGGGTGGCGTCGCGTTCACCTTCCTCAGTGCTCAAGGACATAGTGTGGGTAAGTCCATAGTTGATGAATCTTTGTTCGAGGAGATTAAGCTAATCAGCGAGAAAGCAAGTAACAACGACGTTTCAATTCTACTGCCACTTGATGCAGTTATCGCGAGAGAAATAAGTGATTCTGCGCAGACATCAACAGTTGCTATTGATGAGATTCCAGAAGACGCTATGGGGCTTGATATTGGGCCAGAAACTGTACGGAGATTTCAAGAGATAATTTCCACTGCTAAGACGATCATGTGGGCAGGTCCGATGGGAGCCTTTGAGTACGCTCCATTTACTGCCGGGACACGGGAGATAGGAAAGGCGCTTGGAGAGAGCTCTGCGTTTACGGTAGTAGGGGGTGGTGAGACAGGAGAGGCTGTGGAGAAGCTTAATGTTTCACAAGGAATATCGCGTATCTCCACCGGTGGAGGCGCATGTCTTGCCTTGCTGCGAGGGAAAGCCCTTCCGGCACTGGAGGCGCTACGGGACTAGGTTGCTGTGATTGTTTGTGCATGCTACAATGTTTTTTGTTGCGGGCATAGCTCAGTGGTAGAGCATCAGCTTCCCAAGCTGGGGGTCGCGGGTTCGAATCCCGTTGCCCGCTGTTAGATAAAGTCAGCCCTGTACTTTCCTCCTCATATCAAAGGTTTTGCAAAGGAGGACAATGAACCAAAGCGAAGGCCCCTACGCCCTAACCCTGGAGGCTTTGGAGGAAAAAGTAAAAAAGTGCTCTCTTTGTCCGCTTAGTGAGGATCGAAAGAATGTAGTGTTTGGGGAAGGCAATCCTAAAGCGGACTTGATGTTCATTGGTGAGGCTCCGGGAGAAGTTGAGGATAGTACCGGTCACCCGTTTGTCGGGCCTGCGGGGCATAAGTTGGATGAAGTTCTTGCGTCTGTAGGCATAACGCGTGCAGAGATTTACATTACGAACGTAGTTAAATGCAGGCCTCCGCAGAATCGTGTCCCTACGAGAAGTGAGATGGAGGCTTGTGCTCCATACTTGGAGGCGCAAATTGCTCTGATCAATCCAAAACTCATAGTTACTCTGGGGAATACGCCTACGCGTTGGCTTGTTCCAGATGCAGGAGGCATCACAAGTGTTCATGGAACCTTTATCCCCTGGCGTGGGGCAATTAGAATTGTTCCTATGTTTCATCCCAGCTATTTGTTGCGTAACCCGTCTCGGAATAAGGGGACCCCGAAGTATCTAACATGGATGGATATAAAGAAAGTGAGGGAATGGCTCGATGCCCACTGAAGAGACACGAATTGTAACAGATTATGAACAGCAGAGGGAATTTGTTGCAGATGCCATAGTACAGGCGGAAGAACACCGCAGGAAAAAGGAATTCAAGAAAGGTATATCTCTGTTAGTGGAGGCCCTTCGCTACGGGATAGAAAAGGCACAGATCTACTATCGTTTAGGGAATATCTACATTGATAGTAACGACTTAGGGAGGGCGGAGTATGCGTACAAGCGGGCGCTGGATGTTGATTCGCAACACGCTAACGCCATGCATAACCTGGCTATTGTCTACAAGCGCCAAGGGAAGATCTCTCTTTTCGTGAAAACCTACAAGAAATCCCAGCGTATGGAGGTGCTTCACCCACGTAAGACACAGCTAAGAAAGGATCAGAAGAGGCAGCTGCGTCGCCTTGGGGTTAAGATCATGCTAGTAATGCTTGGATTGGGAGGAATCATAGTGCTTGTTACATTTATAGTTAGCCGATGATAAAGCTCTGATTGATAAGACCTTTTCCAGAGAGTGTTTGACGCCTTCCAATTGATCGAGTATAGTCTGTAGGGCTATTTATTTCTGCAAAAACTAAGCGAGGGATCAGTGTGACAAGGAAGAGAGTATACGAGATTGCAAAAGAGTTTGGGGTCACGAGTAAAGAACTGATCAGCAAGCTTGCCGATATGGGAATGCCCGGGCTCAAGGCAGTGAACTCTGTTGACGAAGAGGAGTATAGATTAATTGTAAATCTTTATCAGGAAGAATCTTTAGGTAAGTCAAAAGAGCTCACAGCAGACATAGAGAAGCCGCCTGAGACTGGGTTGGAGAAGGAGAAAAAGGCCGCCGAGCTTGGGATACCTCGCGCGCCAGTTGTATCTGTCCTTGGTCACATTGACCATGGCAAGACAACTCTCCTTGATACAATCCGCAATTCACGCCTTACCTCCAAGGAAATAGGAGGTATTACCCAAGGAGTTGCTGCCTACCAAGTAAAATACAATGATCAGCTAATCACTTTCATTGATACGCCTGGTCACAAGGCGTTCACTGGAATGCGCGCCCGTGGCGCCAAGGCGACGGACATAGCAATACTTGTAATTGCAGCAGATGATGGGATCATGGAGCAGACGGAGGAGGCTATTGACCATATTCACGCCGCGGGGATCCCCATGATAGTAGCGATAAATAAGATTGATAAACCCAACGCGGATATTGACAGGGTAATGAACGATCTAACTAAACATGGTTATACTCCGGAGGCGTGGGGAGGTGAGACTATAACTGTCCCTATCTCGGCCTTACGTGGAGAGAATATGGATGATCTATTGGAGATGATTCTTCTTGTTGCTGAGATGGAAGATTTGCGTGGAGATCCCGCTGGTAAGCTAGAGGCAGTAATCATAGAAAGCCACTTAGCCAAGGGGAGAGGTCCAGTGGCAACCGCGATAGTCAGGAACGGCACATTACGTGAGAGGGATGTAATAGTCGCCGGTTCCACTTGGGGACGTGTTAAGGCGATGACTGACGACACCGGGGAGCGTGTTGCAGAAGCTAGCCCCGGGAAAGCGGTGGAAATATTGGGCCTGCAGGATATCCCCCATGTAGGAACCATGATCGAGATTGGTCAATCCCAGAACGATGCGAAGCTAGCCGCGGCTGAGCAGAAAGAAGACGAAGCTTCTCCTCGGCGCTCGCGCGCAAAGATGAGCGTGGAGGACCTTTTCCGCGAGGCAATGGAGGCGGAGAGGTTACAGATCATTCTTAAGGCGTCTTCCGTCGGTGGATTAGAGGCGGCAAGAAGGGAAATTGAAGCTATTGCTGTAGAGGGGATTAAGGTAGAATTTATACGTACCGGGGTGGGCCCAATTTCTGAAGGGGATGTGCTTCTAGCCTCAAGTATTCTTGAGGAGTGCTTGGTAGTGGGTTTCGGTGTAAAGGCTGATAGTAAGGCTTCCCGCCTTGCTGAGAGACATGGGGTAGCTGTTCTTACCTATGACATTATCTACGATCTGCTATCTGAGATCGAGCATGCGTTGAAAGGCATGCTTTCTCCAGAGTACGAAGAAGAACAAATGGGTGAGGCTGAAGTACGTGAGGTATTCAAGATACCGGATGGGGTTGTTGCTGGATGCTATGTAAAAGAAGGGAAGGTAGTGCGAAAGGCCAATGTGAGGGTTCTGCGGGATGGTAATGAGGAATTTGTCGGAGAGATACTGTCGCTACACAGGTTTGCTGAAAATGTGCGTGAGGTGCAAAGCGATCGTGAGTGTGGAATCCGTATCAAGGATTTCGATGATGTGAGGTCGGGCGATCGCCTGTTGGTTTTCTCGCTCAAAGAACGAGAAAGATAAAGATACATTTGTATTAAGAGCATTAACAGATTCTTGTAGGGGCGTTGGAAGAAAAGGCAGTGATGGCTGACGGTCGCGGTAAAGCAAAGACACGAGAGGAGATCAGACGAGAGCTATCGACGATAGTGGAGTTTGAATCGCGTGATCCAGTTATCCAGAAAGCTTTTCCCACAGTTATGGATGTCAAGTTATCCGTAGATGCGCGCTATGCTAAGGTGTACATCGCTGTGGGGGCAGCTGGCGCTGATAAGGATGAAGTCATGGAAGCATTCTCCCGTGACCGCGGGTTTTTCCGCACACAACTTGCTAAGCGTCTTACTAGTCGTTATACACCCCAGCTAGAATTTCTACTGGATGAGACCGTAGAATGGGCAGTAAGATTGGAACAAATACTGCAAGATGAGGATGATGAGTTTTCATCTCCTTAAGCAGTCTCTTATGGAGCCTTTTCAGAAGCCTTTGCTGTTCGGGTGGGCCCTCGCCTCTAGCGGATTTCTTTATCTGTTAAATATACAGGCAAGCTTGTATGACATCAGAAATCCCCGCTGGGTTCTCACAATGGCTGGCATCATTCTACTGTCTCCCTTTTTCAATGGTGGTTTCATCCTCTTGTTACATGCGAGGCAGGATGGCCACGCCCTTTCTTTGGGAAAGGCGATAACTCGGGTTCTACCAGCCTACGGCCCGCTAGTATTGGGCGAGTTGCTAGTAAATACTGTTGTTGGCTTGGGAGCTATTTTGTTTGTGATTCCAGGTATATACTTCGGTTTACGTCTGATATTTTACAAGCAGGAAATGCTTATTGCTGGCGCGAGAGGGATCACGGCGCTTAGAATGAGCATTATCCGCACCAGCAAGTGGAGAACTACCCAGGTATTGTTTCTGTATCTAGCTGTAGCCTACCTTCCAGCTGCCTTGCCCAGTATTGCGCTACTTTATTTCCCCACGAACGTCCTGTGGGAAGTGTACGCGGTGTTTTCCTCAGCAGTCGTCTTTGCCTGGTCTAATACACTGATAACCAGGCTCTACCTAGAGTCAAGGTACAGAACCGACTAGAGTCTTTGTGCAATCGCGCCTTGCATAGCATGTTCTTAGCTATGTATAGTCAGCTTGCTATGAATAGTAGTTATCGCATCGATGTAGAAAAGATCTTTGACCAGCATCCCTATGCGCGGGAGATCCTTGATCGTCTGAACGAAGCCGGTTATGAAGCGTTTCTTATCGGAGGTGTAGTCCGCGACGCCTTAAGATCGATCATTGATTCAGGGGCCGATTTCTATGCTCGGGAAGTCGATATTGCTACATCGGCAATGCCTGAGGAGGTGCGGTGTATATTTGCAGACAGAAAGATCTTGGGAGTTGGTGAAGAGTTCGGTGTTTTAATAGTTTTTACACCGGATGGGCAGCAGTACGAAGTCGCTACTTTTCGTAGCGAGGCTGATTACGATGGACGTTGGCCGAAGGAAGTTAGTTTGGTGCGCGACTTATCAAGCGACGTAAATCGCCGCGATTTGACCATTAATGGACTTGCTGCCACAAAACACGGTGTTGTTATTGATTTAGTTGGAGGAATAAAGGATCTGAAGGACAGGCGTATCAGGGCGATCGGCGATCCATACTCGCGCTTCTCTGAGGATTACCTACGGATGCTCAGGACAGTACGCTTTGCCTGTCGAATTGGAGGGCGGATTGATTCAGCGACGGCAAAAGCAATTGCTGGCAATGCCTCCAAGATCGAGTTGATATCGTGGGAAAGAATCCGTGACGAGCTGCTTCGAACCCTAGCCACGCCTGCTTCGGCGCGCGGAATTGAGCTTCTAGATAAACTTGGCTTGCTTCAACATATCCTTCCTGAGGTGATATCAATGAAGGGGGTCCAGCAGCCGGAAGAGTATCACCCAGAGGGGGATGTGTTTGTGCACACGATGCTTGCTATGAATATTTCGGATGCATTCGTTCGTGATCCTATCGTTAAGCTAGCGATCCTTCTACACGATATCGGAAAACCGGAAGCACTTATCCGGAACAGCGGTTTGAACATGGCTGGACATGACCTGATTGGGGCACACATGGCCCGGATGATTGGGACGCGAATGAGGCTAAGCAAGCACGATGTATCGCGTCTGGTCTTCTTGGTTAGAAACCACATGCGAATAGCCGATTTTCCTAAAATGGGGCGTGGTAAGCAGGTGCGTTTCATGAGTGAGGGGATAGAGGACGTAGCAGATCTAGAGACGGGCAAGTTGCGTCAAGTCCCTTTGCTGCGGGAACGTTACCCGCTGTTTTTTGATCTTCTACAGGTACTTGTTGCTGATTGTGAGGCATGTGCGCATAAATCCTCAGGGTGGACTCCGGTACTGAGGGAAACGCTACGCGTAATCGAGCATATGGAGCGAGTTTGTGACCTTAAGAAAGCGCGTACCTTGATTGATGGGCACATGCTGATTGAGATGGGAGCTAGTGCTGGACCTCGCTTGGGAAGGGTATTAGAAAGCGTGCACGATCGAATCCTCGCTGGTGAAATTGGTACTAGGCAAGAAGCCATTCAACAAGCAATGAAGCTGCTCTCAGATGATGTTAAAGGTGAAGGAGGACCTTAACGAATGGGACATGCGGCCTGTTGCTGTAAGGCAGGACTCGCTAACCTATATCGAGAAAAACAAGAGAGGAGCTTACTAGCGAGGGTCACTCGCCATCCAATATGGGTATTTCACTGTCAATTAGTAACGATCTTGAGCTGAAGCTTGAGGATGTGATCGGAAAGTGTATAGCTATCCTGGGCATACGCGGTTCCGGAAAATCAAACACAGCGGGTGTAATATTCGAGGAACTGCTACGCAATAATTATCCTTTATCAATAATAGATATAGATGGCGAGTATTTTGGATTGAAGGAGAAATATGAGATTCTAGTTGTTGGCCGCGGGGAAGGAGTGGAAATAGAGGTCGATGTAGACTGTGCAGAGGAGATTGCGCAAATAAGCATGGAGAAGAATGTCCCTGTTGTGGTAGATCTTTCTGGATTTCTCTCCGATGAGCGCAACGCATTTTTGCAGGAGTACCTGACTTCGCTCTGGAACTTAGCAGGAAAGCTGCGACATCCCTACATCATTGGGATCGAGGAGGCGCACGAGTTTATCCCTCAAGGAGTCAAAACCGATCTGAAAGAAATAATTGCCCGTGTAGCTTTGCGTGGTCGCAAGCGTGGACTGGGCGCGATTGTTGTCTCTCAGAGAAGCGCTAAGGTGGACAAGGACGTTCTTAGCCAAGCGGGGATGCTCTTTCTACACCGTGTGGTTCATGAAGTAGACATGCGAGTGTATTCTGAGCTGCTGCCTTGGAGGAAGGCTGAAACCAAGGAGATTATCACAGCCCTCTCCACTGGAGAGAGCGTTTATGTCAACGGGGAAATTGTCTTGCCGATTTATGTTCGCGAGCGCGAAACCTTCCATGCAGGTTTCACTCCCTCCTTGGAGGTTGTTGTGACCCCCGAGCTTAAGCAGGTAAGCCAGGCTATCATCGAAGCGATCGAAAACGCGAAGCACGGAAAAAGTAAGATGAGTCGTATTGATCAGTTAGAGGAACAACTTGCAAACCTGGAATCTGAAACCGTAAAGAAGGATGAAACCATTGCACGATTAGAGGGAATAGCTAGGACCCTTGGATACATCAAGGTGGAGGTTCCACAGCAGAACTATCCTGATGTGCAGAATATTAGCAAGGCAATCGTTCACTCCGTTGAGCATGATAATGGGGGTCGTCGCCCCAATGAGAACAGCGTTTCCAAGCACCACTCGCTAACTACAGAATATAAGCATTCCTCTTCAGCCCCACCTGCCGGAGTGATCGACATTGATACCTCTTCCATCGCTTCCCTAGAGGACGATAGCGATAGCTTAGATGGACTTCCGGAAGCTGTCATGGGGCACATTGATCGAGTAGTGACCCGCGTTGCCCGAAGAAGTATCCTACACAGAAAGATACTCTCCTTTGTTGTTGGGCACGCTCCTATATCCTATTCGGTGGATCAGATAGCTGCATGGACAAACTGTGCGCGGGGAGTGATCGAGAATGATCCTCCGCGTGAGTTCCTGGAAATGGGCCTTATAATGAGTGAACGCCGTAGTGGAAGGATGCACTACCGGAGTAATCTCAATGATTACGTAGCCCGAAGGTTTGAGGTGTTTCAACCGGATATTGTTCCTACTGATCTTCATCGGATTGGACGAGAGCTTCGTGCTCGCCTGGCGTCACTTGGGGAAAGCGAAGGGCCTTAGGATCTACATTCCAACTGCATAAGCATTGACTGCATGCCTCCATCTGGCTACAATGAAACGGTGTGAAGGAGGGGGCATGAAAGTAAAAATCGTTGAGAGGCATACTGACTCAAGCGACATGCTGCGTGAGTACGTACTGAAAAAGACAGAAGGCCTTAAGCGGTATTTTGATAGGATTATTACGCTAGACGCAGTTCTTTCCGTGGAGAAAGAGCGCCAGATTGCCGATTTTCACGCCCACCTAGTAAACCGGAAGCTGATCCAGGCACAGCAAGAATCCTCAGATATGTATGCTTCGGTTGATGGAGCGATCGACAAACTCAAACGCCAGTTGGTTAAATACAAGGACCAGCTGAGCGATCACGGATCTGGCACCACAGTTACGAATGTTGATAAGGACGAGCAGGCAAGCAAGCAGCGTGAGATTATCCATACCCGCGCCTACTTCCACAAGCCAATGACACCAGAAGAAGCTTCCTTGCAGCTTGATGCTTTTGAGAAGAGCTTCCTGGTATTCATCAACGCCGAGACCGATGAAGTAAGTGTCATATACCGCAGGCAAGACGGAGCGTATGGGTTGATCGAGCCAAGGCGATAGGTGAGAAACATGACCAGGGACAAGACGTGGTAACCGCACTTGCCTTGTTTTCCGGTAGCCTAGCTAGTCGTGTAGCAGCGCGGTTGGTTCAACGTTCCCCAGCGGTTGATAGCGTTTTTCTATTGTATTTTCGGTCTCCGTTTTTCGAAGAAGCCGATGGGCTACGGGAGTTAGTGAGGGATGAATGGCCAGGAACAGTGTTTCGTACCCAGTCCCTAAAAAATGACTACCGAAGATTGGTCAACATACTTCCGGGTCAGTCTTTCTCTTTATCACGGAGCTGCTTGAGCTGCAGAACCCTAATGCTCTCGCGTGCGATTCGTTTCTCGCAGCGGCTGAAAGCTGATTTTATCGTCACCGGGGAGGTGAAGGATAATCACGGGCTGTCCGACCGAGAGATGGAACGTATAACCGAAGACCTCGGTATTAGCGGGTTCGTGCTTCGCCCGCTATCTGCGAAATTGCTGCCTGAGACTATGCCTGAACTTAAGGGATGGGTTGATCGGAACTCGTTAGGCTCGCTGCGGGCTGGGGAAGCTGATGAGCAAAAGGGGTTGATAGATTGGGGGAGAAAACTGGGTCTGGATGCGGAAAACGAGTTGGGGTTTTATCCGCGCTGTAAGTTGACCCTCCCAGGCTTTGGGAAGCGGTTGGAGAACCTTTTTGCAGAGGATGAATTTACCCTGAATACCTTGAAGCTTTTGGAGTTCAGTGTTTACTACAAACGGTTTCCGGATGTGAAGATAGTGCTGGCGACTGATGAGGAAGAGAAAAGGAAACTGCAGACATACTTCTTGCCCCAGGATCTGCGCGTTTATCTCCCTACGCATCCAGGGCCGATGACGCTAGTGCGAACTAATTGGTCTAGCAAATCCGAGAGAGAGGTCGAGGAAATAATAAGCCTTGCTGCGCGAATAACGGCAACACACAGTAACGCAGCGCATTTGGCCGGCGTTCTGGTGAGCTATAGGTTTGAAAACGACGATGAAACTCAACAGCTAAACGTCATTCCGTTTGATTCTTCAAAGGAAATTAACAAAACCTGTTTCTCTTATCAGGTTTCGTCTGAGATGTATGAACCAATGTCATCTGTAGTTGAAAAGCCTGCCAAATAATGTATACTTAACTTTTGGCAGGAAGTGTAAGAAAATTATCTAATCCACCGGGTTGAGCCCTATCTACAGGGGAAGGGTGGTTTCTGTTTTTGTCGGTATGGTTGTAAGACTTATAGGAGAAGATGTATATTTATCTGTGCAAAGAAGATATGTCTTACAAGTACTGTAGGGATCTTACAATTGTGCTCGGGATCGGGCATAGGGTGGTATAGAAAAGGTTGGAAACACACCACAGCTCTCCACATGAGAGTGGGCAAAGGGGAGCGAACAGGGCAGGAAGAGTGAACCGTTTTTCCCCTGCGAGAAGTGAGGAATCCTAATAAGATGTGTGGTCCCGTTGTCGACGGGGCCTTCTTGCAATGTTGCTGCGTGTTTTGGCAAAGAGGGTGTACCTTAGCGAGAGGTGAGCCTATTGATAACAGGCGACGATATAAAAAAGATTAAGTTGCAACTGGCGTCTCCGGATGACATGCTGCGATGGTCGCATGGCGAGGTGACGGAATCGGAGACAATTAACTATCGTACGCACCGTCCAGAGCGAGGAGGCTTGTATGCGGAGGAGATCTTCGGTCCTGAGAACAGCTACGAGTGTGCGTGCGGTAAATATAAGGGGAAGAAGTACGAGGGGATAACGTGCGAGAAATGCGGCGTTTTGGTGACAGATTCTTCTGTGCGTCGTGTGAACATGGGGCACATCTCATTAGCAAGCCCTGTCGTACATTTTTGGTTCCTAAAGGGTGTTTCAAGTTTGCTAGCTCACCTTCTGGGAATGAAGAAGAAGGAGCTTCAGCAGATTGCCTACTATGAGACTGAGCCGGTGGAGGAGTCGCTTTACCTTGTGACATCATCACAGTCGCGGGAGGTGCATCTGTGGGAAAAGCTATATTCCTCAGAAGTGGATATCCTCTCAGGCGCTTATGAATTCAGTGTAGAACAGGCTTACTTTGTTGATGATGCGCCACAGGTTATTGCTGCAGAGGGAGGCCGGGTTGCGGTAGAAGAGCGTACGCTCACGAACGGTGAGCGGTTCCGATCAGTTGTTATTGGCCCGCAGGAGTACCCGATCCTTGGTGACGTTAGTACCATGGTTGAGGATGGAGATGAGATTGAAAAAGAAGCGGTAATTGCTGAACGGCCGGTGGGCGAACTTTGTTCAGAGACCGCTTTCAAGATGCTTGTCGATAGATACGGCACTGAAGTAGTAGGGGAACCTCTAGATCGTGAGATTCTAGACAGCTTGGTCTTTCTGATCACAAAGGTAAGGGACCGGGCTTTCCCACGACAAGTAGGAGAGCGAATTACTTACCTTGAGGAACGGGCCTATCGAAGGGTCTATCCTGATGGGTTTGTTGCTGCGACCGGCGCGACTGGAATAAAAGGCCTATTAGAGGAAATAGACTTCGATGAGTTACATCGCCAACTGAGCACTGAGCTAGACAATGAAAGGGTAATGGGTAACCGGCGACGCTTGATAAGGCGTTTGGAGGTTGTTGATCAGCTTCGTGACTCTGGGAATAATCCTCAGGATATGGTTCTTGAGGTCATTCCAGTACTACCTCCTGACTTGCGGCCGATGATCCAACTTGAGGGTGGCAAGTTTGCGACTACTGATCTCAACGATCTTTATCGGCGAATAATAAACAGGAACAATAGGCTGAAAAAGCTGATAGACATGGGTGCGCCTGAGGTCATCCTAAGAAATGAAAGGCGTATGCTGCAGGAGGCCGTCGATGCCCTTATCCACAATGAGAAAAAGGAGAGCCCAATCCGCGGTCGTGACAATCGTCCCTTGAAGTCCCTTTCTGAGCGAATTCATGGTAAACATGGTCGACTTCGTCGAAACTTGCTTGGGCGCCGCGTTGACTACTCTGGACGCGCGGTGATTGTTGTGGACCCAAAGCTCAAGATGTCACAATGCGGGCTACCGAAGAAGATGGCATTGGAGCTTTTCAAGCCGTTTATCCTTCATTACCTGGAGTCGACAACCTTCTCCGATTTTGATGAGATAAAGAACAAAGCTCTGCTTGGAGGGATGCCAGAGGTATGGGATATCCTGGAGAAGCTCATCAAGGTTCACCCTGTGTTGCTGAACCGCGCTCCTACCTTGCACCGCCTATCGATGCAGTCCTTTGATCCTGTACTTGTAGATGGGGACGCTATTCACTTACATCCTCTTATGTGTACGCCTTACAACGCGGACTTCGATGGCGACCAAATGGCAGTACATCTACCTCTTTCTCCTGAGGCTATAGCAGAAGCGAGGGAGCTCATGGCGGCACCGCGCAATATCCTTTCACCTGCGCATGGAGAACCGTTAAGTCTTCCTACACAGGATCCTATCTATGCTTATTACTATCTGACTCTACTGGATAGTGAAGCCCTTGGTGCGGGGAAATACTTCTACAACCTTGATGAGGCGTGGAGGGCGCAAGAAGAAGGGTTTGTTGATCTACATGCTCCAATAAAGATTCGAATTGATGGTGAAATAATCGATACCACTCTCGGGCGTGCACAGATGAATGAGATATTTCCAAAGGAGATCCGTGATTACAAACGTATCATGGATCGTGGTGCAATCAAGGATGTAATCAAGGAGTGCCACAGCCGCTTTGGGTGGAAAAGGACATCTGAAGTATTGGATGACCTGAAAGACCTAGGATTTAAGTACGCAATGCTTTCTGGGTTGACGATCTCTATCAAGGATTGCCTTATCCCCGAAGAGAAGGAGATCATAATTAAGGAATCGTACTCCGTAGTAAAGCGTATTCAGAAGATGTACGAGGTAGGACTGGCAACTGAGGATGAGCGCCGACTTGCAGTGATACGTGTATGGCGGAGGACAGTTGATGCCGTAGAAGACGCCACTATGGAGAACCTGCGCCAGCACAAGTACAACGCGGTGTACGGAATCGTGAACTCCGGAGCGCGAGGCGGCCCGGATCAGGTGAAACAACTGTGCGGGATGCGGGGGCCAATGTCTGGCCCATCAGGGGAGATCATAGAGCGCCCGGTTGTATCCAATTTCCGGGAGGGGCTTGATATGATGGAGTACTTCATCTCCACGCACGGCGGGCGTAAAGGGGCGGCGGACACAGCGCTGAAGACAGCTGACTCTGGATACTTGACCAGGCGCCTTGTGGATGCAACATCGGATATGATAGTGAGGGAGCCCGATTGTGGAACCTCTCAAGGGGTGGACATTGATCCGCTGCGCTATGGTAAACATGATGTGATGGAACCTATCGAGATGCGCATATACGGGCGCGTTACCAGTCAACCGGTGATAGATCCGCGAAATGGAGAAGTGCTTGTCGGGGCGGATCAGTGGATAACCCGCGAACTGGCTCAGCTCGTGGGACACTTGGAAGTATATGTACCCTTGTCTGGAAAGGGCTCTGAGCACCTAGTAGGATCCAAAAGCGTTGATGACGTACAAGATAAGAAGACTGGAAAGGTTATTGTTCAGGTCGATGAATTTATAACGCCGCGGCTGTTGCAAGCGCTTAAGGACGCAAAAATCAAGCAGGTTAAAGTGCGTCCTCAGATTGTTATCCGCTCTCCCATGGTGTGTGAATCGGTAAATGGCGTTTGTCAACGATGTTATGGCTATGATATGAGTACTCACAAACCAGTCCAGCTCGGCACGGCGATAGGCGTCATTGCTGCGCAATCAATTGGAGAGCCAGGTACTCAGTTAACCATGCGTACCTTCCATACAGGAGGTGTGGCTGGAGAGGATATCACGCAAGGGCTTCCACGTGCTGAAGAGTTATTCGAGGCGCGCAACACAATGAAAAGTGTTCAGGCAGCAATTTCCCCGCTTGACGGCTACATTGACTCAATCACTTCTCTCGAAACGGGCAAGGACCTTGTTAAGGTAGTCGGAGAACAGCGCACTATCCATGTGCCATCGGTGTTAGGACCCGTATCTGAAGGCGAGCTGGTAAGCGTTGCCGGGCTGATCGATGGGAGCAGCCCTTGTCCAGGAGAAGTATTTGTTATCGATAAAGGAGAAAGCAAGGAAATGCTTGTCCTTGATGCCGATGCCGGTGATCAATCCTATAGAATCCCCCGTAACGCAACCTTGATAGTTGAGGATGGAGATGTTGTATCAGAGAATGATCCCTTTACTGAAAGGTTCAATATCGAGCCGGTATTTGCAGATAGCGAGGGAATCGTAGAGGTCTCAGATAAAGACGATCGAGTATTTGTGATTATCGGCAAAGACGGCAATAGGTCTGGCTATGAAATCGCCTATGGCGCTCGGATGATGGTCGAGCCAGGCTCTTCTGTTAAAGAAGGAAGTCAGCTTACGTCAAGATCAAAGCCCATTGTCATTGCCTCGGAATCTAAGGGTACAGTGATTTGCCTGGGAAATAGAATCCTGGTTCGTAATCCTGAGGGGAGATCCATACGCTTCCCATTGACAGTTAACATCTCTCCAGCTGTGGGAAATGGGGAAAAGGTGCGCGCTGGCGACAAGCTAGTTAACGTAGAGGTAAGTGGCGTAGATCTAGTGGAGGTTGAAAAGGTTGAAGTGGATGGGGAGATAACCCGGCTGGCGCTGCGGGGGAAGAGCGAAGTCGAGATAGATCAGATGGCAACAGTTCGTTCTGGCGACAAAGTAAAGAAGGGAGATCTTATCACCAAGGGCGTTGTCGCACCTAACACCCTTCTTGATCTGGCTGGGGTGGCGAAGGCGCGGCAGTATTTCTTAACAGAGATTCACAAGGTGTATAAGGTGCAGGGAGTAGATATAAACGACAAGCACCTTGAGGTCATTGTACGCCAAATTCTCAATAACGTTCGTGTAACCGATCCAGGGGATTCCCGATTTCATATCAACGACCTTGTCCTTCTTGAGGAATTCCAGAGGGAAGTGCATGATCTTGTTGAGTATAACCAAAATGCTGAGCGTGTACGTTTGGCTGCCATTGGGGAGAAAGTTGCCGGGGAAGTTATTCAGGATGGAAAACTGATCGCCTCTTCCGGAGATATCGTAACAGCCGAATTGCTACGGAGCGCGCAGAGTAGGGGGGTAGAGTCATTGACTATCATGCGCGGCGGGGATCGGTTAGAGATTTCCTTGGTTGACAAGCGTCCTCCGAATGGAGAGCGGGAGTTACTGCGCATCTCTAAGTCAGCCCTGCAGACCAAAGGATGGCTCTCTGCGGCGTCGTTTCAGAGGACTACTAAGGTTCTATCTGAGGCAGCGCTGCGCGGGGAGATCGATAACCTTGATGGACTAAAGCCTAGCGTCATAGTGGGTAAGAGGATTCCCTGTGGTACTGGTTTTAAGCACCATGCAGAGAAAGAGGATACTATGGAAGAGCGGGAGCAGAAAGAGGCTACTGCTTGACAGGTTTTGTTAAGCAATCTATAATTTTCGATGATTTGGAGAGTGAATATGCCAACAATTAATCAGCTAATAAGGTTGGGGCGAACCCCCAAGACTAAGAAGAGAAAAGCCCCAGCCCTCGGGGCGAGTCCGTTGAAGCGAGGCGTATGCACGCGGGTATATACGCGGACGCCGAAGAAGCCTAACTCTGCCTTGAGAAAGGTCGCCCGTGTGCGCCTTAGTAATGGCAAGGAAGTGACGGCTTACATAGGCGGTGAGGGGCATAACTTGCAGGAGCACTCTATTGTCATGGTCCGTGGTGGTCGTGTAAAAGACCTTCCTGGCGTGCGATATCATATTGTTCGTGGGAGCCTGGACGCCGAAGGTGTTGAAGGCCGCAAACAGGGTCGCTCGAAGTATGGAACTAAGAAAGGAAGCTAGGGGGAAAAATGCGATTACCTGGTCGAGATGTCAAGCCGGACATTAAATACAACAGCCAGCTCCTGGCCAAGCTGATTAATTACATCATGCAAGGCGGGAAGAAGTCAGTCGCGGAGGCCGTGGTTTATGATGCGTTAGAACTGATTAAGAAACGTGATAATGAACCGCCCCTTGAAGTGTTCAATACCGCATTGGGTAATTGTTCCCCGCGATTAGAGGTTCGAACTAGGCGTGTGGGTGGAGCGAATTATCAGGTTCCTTATGAGGTAACACAAGATAGGCAAATTGCTTTAGCCCTTCGTTGGATTGTTACTGCAGCGCGAGAGCGTAGTGGAAACACAATGGCCGGGCGTCTGGCAGCCGAGATTATGGATGCAGCGCGTAAGGAAGGAAAGGCTTACAACAAAAGGCTGGACGTTCACCGTATGGCTGAGGCAAACCGCGCGTTTGCTCACTATCGCTGGTAGCTGATCCTCGATCCTCTGTTATCTTGAGTAACTTTTCTGGAGAGGGTCTCTATGCCTAGTGATGTTTCTGCAAGTAAAGGTTCTATTGATATTGATCGAATACGCAATATTGGCATTATGGCTCACATAGATGCCGGTAAAACAACTACTACAGAGCGTGTTCTCTACTATACTGGTCGCACTTACAAGATGGGCGAGGTCCACGAGGGTGACACCGAGATGGACTGGATGACGCAAGAGCGTGAACGAGGGATCACCATAACGTCGGCGGCTACGACTTGTTTCTGGCAAGAACACAGGATTGACATAATTGATACGCCGGGGCACGTTGACTTCACTGCAGAAGTTGAACGTGCTCTGCGAGTTCTAGATGGTGGAGTTGTGATCTTTTCAGGCGTAGAGATGGTCGAATCTCAGTCGGAGGCGGTCTGGCGGCAGGCAGACCGATACAAAATCCCTCGCATAGCGTTTGTGAATAAGTTGGATCGTGTGGAGTCTAGCTTCTCGGGTACCCTAGAGATGATCGAAGAGCGATTGGGAGCGATAGCTGTTCCATTACAGATTCCTTACCGGGATGAGAACCGGTCCTTGCATGGAATGGTTGACCTGCTATCACATCGCATGATAGTGTGGGATAGTGGCACTAAGGGTGAGAAATATGTGTATCATCCAGTACCTGAGGAGATTGCGGCTGAAGTAGATTACTACCGAGAGTGGATGCTGGAGCGGGTTGCTGACGCTGACGATTGCGTGATGGAGGAGTACTTAAGAAGCGGTGATGTTACTTGTAATTCCTTTCATCGGGCGCTGAGAGAGGCGTGTATTGAGAAGGGTTATGTGCCTGTACTTGGCGGATCTGCATTCCATAATCAAGGAGTACAACCGCTTCTGGATGCTATAGTGCGATATCTTCCTTCTCCACGTGATGTTCCTGCAATACATGATGTTGAGACCGGCGAAGTGAGACAGGCGGCATTAGAAGAACCCTTTTCTGCTTTGGCGTTCAAGGTAGTTACTGATCAATATGCTGGTAGATTGGCTTTTGTAAGGGTTTATTCTGGAAGGGTGAAGCTTGGTGGACACGTGTTTAATCGCTCCACGGGAAAGGGCATGCGGATAACCAAGATCTACCGCATGCACGCTAATCAACGCACACCACTTTCGGTAATGGAGGCTGGAGATATAGTTGGTGTGGTTGGTTCTGCAGCAATTTCAACTGGGGACACACTTTGCGATAAGTCGAGCCCTATCTTGTTAGAAAAGATTGAGTTTCCTGAGCCAGTAGTATTCATTGCCATAGAACCACGTACGGAGGCCGAGCAGGGAGAACTGGTCGAGGCGCTTGAGAAATTAGCTTTGGAGGATCCCACATTTCATATCAGATTAGATGAGACAACAAACCAAACGGTGATTGCCGGAATGGGTGAGCTTCATCTTGATGTGCTTATGCGCAGACTGCGAGAGGATATGGGCGTAATTGCTCATGTGGGAGAGCCGCAAGTTGCTTACCACGAGACGTTAAGGGATCCGGTTAATGTTGAAGCGACATTTGACCAGCAGATTGGGGGGCGTGGCCACTACGCGAAGGTTGTAATGGAATTATCTCCCCTCAGCAGGGGGAGTGGCCTTTTGTTCAGTGACAATGCTCAAGATACTGATATTCCAAGGCAATTCCGCTCTGCTATAGAAAGCGGGGTGATAGAGACGTTGACAAACGGCCCCCTAGCCGGTTATCCTTTGGTTGATATTGGAGCCACCTTAATTGGGGGATCCTATCATCCTGTGGATTCGTCTGAGATTGCCTTTCGAGCGGCGGCTTCCGCTGCTATCCATGAGGCTTATAATATGGGGGCTTTTGAACTTCTTGAGCCGATCATGGAAGGTGAAATTGTTACCCCGGGTGAATATCTGGGAGAGGTATTGGATGATCTGGCGCGTCGAAGGGGAGAAGTTCGTGAACTTCAGTCGCGGGAGACCGCTCAGATCGTGAATGTTGCAGTACCACTGGCAGAGACTTTTGGGTATGCAACAAGACTGAGGTCATTGACGCAGGGGAGGGCCACTTATACGCTGCGTGTTGCTTGCTACGAAGTGGTCCCTGAAGGGATGAAAGAGAAGATAATAAAGAGTAGAGGTTACTGAAGATGGCAAGAGAGAAGATTAGAATCAAGTTGCGAGGTTACGACTTCGAGCTCGTTGATAGCTCGGTAAAGAAGATCGTTGACTCGGCTAAAGATAGCCGGGCAAAGATCTCTGGGCCAATCCCACTTCCTACGCAGCGGCGGGTCTATGCGGTCCTGAGGTCTCCTCATGTCAACAAGAAATCGATGGAGCATTTCGAGAGGCGTATCCATTCTCGCCTGCTTGACATCAAGGAGCCTACTTCGGAAACCATCAATGCGCTGATGGACATTGAGCTTCCTACAGGGATCGATATTGAGATAAAGCTGTAGAAAATCGGAGGTTGTGGCAGATGGCTTTGGGAATTCTGGGACGCAAAATAGGAATGACGCAGTTATTCGTCGATGGCTGCGCTGTTGGAACCACAGTGATCGAGGCGCGGCCTAGCACTGTTGTGCAGCTGAAGACCATAGAGTCTGATGGTTACAATGCGCTTCAGCTTGGCTATGATGAGGTTTCCGAGCATAAGTTGACAAAACCTTTGCGCGGACACTTCAGCAAAGGAGGCGTTGCTGCACATCGTCATCTTTTCGAGATGCGAGTTGATGATCCCACACAGTACAAAGTAGGGGATCACCTTGATGCGGGAATCTTTGCCGAGGGCGACAAGATCGATGTTATGGGGGTCTCGCGGGGTCTTGGCTTCCAGGGCGTAATTAAGAGATGGCACTTCTCTGGTGGGCCAAAGTCGCATGGATCGCACTTCCATCGTCGGCCAGGGTCGGTTGGTAACTGCGTAAAACCCGGAAGGGTTGTTAAAGGAAAAAAACTCCCAGGCCAGACAGGGAATAAGCGTGTAACAGCTAAGTCACTTCGAGTACTCAAAGTCGACGTGGAGAATAATATACTTGTGGTGAAGGGATCGACTCCTGGTGCACGCGGCACAATGCTGAAATTGAGGAAGGGCAATGGTTGAAGTTAAGCATTATTCCATGGATAGAATGGATGATCCGCAAGTAATTGACCTGGATGAGCGGTTGTTTGATGCGCAGGTTAATACCGACTTGCTGTACAGGGCAGTGCGGACGCAGCTACTTAACCGGCGGCAGGGCACTAGCTCCACCAAGAGGCGAGGGGAAGTCAGTGGTGGTGGGGCAAAGCCATGGCGACAGAAGGGTACAGGTCGCGCTCGTGCCGGTTCAAGACGATCACCGCTGTGGACTGGTGGAGGAACAGTCTTTGGGCCCAAGCCCAAGAGCTACAATATCAAGCTCACAAAAAAAATGATGCGTGGAGCCCTTATATCAGCGTTATCTGACAGGGCTGGCGAGGGGAAAGTGGCTTTGATAAGCGAGATGAACTTTGATGAGCCGAAGACGAAGCGCGCGCGAGCCATAGTTGACGGTTTATTTATGGGGTTATCCACATTAGTTGTGGTAGGAAATAACGAGTATAACCGCCCGGTCAAGAAATCTTTTTCCAACATCCCCAACGTTAAGTGCTTGGCCAGTGCTGGCTTGAACGTTTACGACGTCTTACGCTACGAATGCTTAGTTATGACTACTGAAGCTTTGGACGAACTGAAGGAGAGATTACAGCCATGACAAAGCTTGTGCATTCAGAAGACATAATCTTTGAGCCAATCCTAACTGAGGATTCTTGGTCCAGAATGGAAGAGAGGAAATATTCCTTCCGGGTGGCTCATGGTGCGAACAAGGTCCAAATAAGAAAAGCCATTGAGGACCTGTTTAAGGTAAAAGTGGAGAAGGTGTGGACTGCCAATATGAAGGGCAAGCCTCGACGGGAGCGATTGAATCAGTTACATGGGCGTACGGGGCGCTGGCATAAAGCGGTTGTTCGTCTAGCTCCCGGGGACAAGATCAACGTGATGGGAGGATAGGAAAGCATGGCCTTGAAAAGATTTAATCCAACATCACCGGGGCGACGACACGCTGATTTGCCTGATTTCTCTAACCTGACGGTGGCAAAACCTGAGAAGTCCCTGCTGCAGCCCGTGAGGAAAACAGGCGGACGGAACGCTCAAGGGAAGATAACATCACGTTTTCGTGGCGGTGGTCATAAGCGTCGTTATCGAGTTATAGATTTTGCTCGCAATGATAAGGATGGGGTGGAGGCTCGGGTTGTAACACGCGAGTACGACCCTAATCGTTCGGCTTGGATTACACTACTGAACTACGTTGATGGCGAAAAACGGTACATATTGGCTCCAGTTTCCTTGGAAATTGGAACGATGGTTGAGTCGGGAGACAAAGCGGAGATTCGCGTGGGGAATGCGCTTCCGCTCAGTAGAATTCCGTTAGGCGCGGTTATTCACAATCTTGAGCTTACGCCAGGGCGTGGGGGTAAGGTGGCTCGTTCTGCTGGTACTTCAGCAAAGTTGATTGGCAAAGAAGGAAGCCGTGCGCATGTCCGTATGCCTTCTGGTGAAGTGCGGGTTTTCAAAGTTGATTGCCGGGCAACGATCGGAGAAGTGGGGAATCCTGACCATAAGAATGTGAAGCATGGTAAGGCAGGACGTGTTCGCCATATGGGACGAAAGCCGCATGTGAGAGGCGTGGCGATGAACCCGGTTGACCACCCACACGGTGGAGGGGAAGGTCGCGCGCGAGTTGGGCGTCCTCAAGTCTCTCCTACGGGAAAGCTTGCCAAAGGTGGACGAACGCGCAAGAACAAGAAATCCAATTCAATGATCGTTCGTAGAGCTGGTAAGGGGAGGCGGTAGCTATGCCGAGATCGACGAAGAAAGGCTTTTTCGTGCTTGAAAGCTTGCAACGCAAAGTAGAGCGAGCAAGACGCGGAGAGATCAATGAGATTAAGACCTGGTCGCGATCATCGATGGTTATTCCTGATATGGTAGGACTTACAATTAAGGTTCATAACGGAAAGGTACATGTGCCAGTCTACATAGTTGAGAATATGGTTGGTCACAAGTTGGGTGAATTTGCTCCCACCCGAACCTTCAGATCACATGGTGGTATGAAGAAGAAGCGGGCGCCTGGCTTGACCTAGGAGATATTATGGAAGCAAGGGCAATAACAAGAGGGTTACGTATGTCTCCGCGTAAAGCACGGTTAGTGGCGGACGTCATCCGTGGTAAGAACGTCAATGAAGCATTGCGTAACATCATGCTTTCCAATAAGAAAGGCGCACGGCTGATTCGCAAGACTCTCGAGTCAGCGATTGCTAATGCGGAGAACAACTATAACGTGGACGTTGACGACTTGTTTGTGGTTCGCGCCACCATAGATATGGGTCCATCTATGCGGCGCTTACGGCCTCGAGCGATGGGGCGTGCTGATATTGTGCGGCGACCAACGAGTCATGTGACGATTGTTGTGGGCGACAAGAGGGGTGAATGATGGGACAGAAAGTCCATCCAGTAGGATTTAGAATGGGGGTTACTCGTAAATGGATCTCCAACTGGTATAGCCCCAAGATGGCGCGTGAATACATTAACGAGGATTACAATATACGTAAGTTGGTCACTGAGCGCTTCAGACGAGCAGCGGTAGCAGAGGTGAACATCGAGCGTTCTAAGGAAGATCGTGTATCGATCATAATCCGATCAGCGCGGCCCGGCATCATAATTGGTCGTGGTGGTAACGAGATCCAGGTTCTTCAGGGAGAATTGGAAAAGCTAACTGGGAGAACAGTGAAGGTTGCCGTTCAGGAGATCGAACGGCCAGATCTGGAAGCGACGCTTGTAGCGCAAGATGTTGCCATGCAGATGGAGGGTCGAATTGCTCCAGCGCGCGCAATGAAAGAAGTAATCCGGCGGGTAATGGGCGCTGGGGCTGAAGGGGTTAAGATAAAGGTTAGCGGACGGTTAGGGGGCGCGGAGATTGCGCGCTCTATTACTATGATGGAGGGCCGCGTTCCATTGCAGACAATTCGTGCTGATATTGATTACGGGTTTACCGAGGCGCGGACGAAGTACGGGAACATTGGGGTCAAGGCGTGGGTTTTCCGCGGTGAACAGGTTTTTGGAATGGTTTCACGGGATAAGGTGAGTTAGTATGGCGCTTCTGTTTCCTAAGAGGACGAAATACAGGAAGTTCCACTGTGGTCGTACCAAGGGGAAGGCTACACGGGGCAATGAGATCGCCTTTGGTCAGTACGGGATTCAGGCGCTTGCGCCGGCGTGGGTGACTGCACAACAAATAGAGGCATGCCGAACTACGATTAGCCGTCAGACTCATCGTGACTCCAAGGTATGGATTCGCATATTCCCAGATAAGGCAAGGACTAAGCACCCAGCCGAGGCGCGGATGGGAAAAGGTAAAGGGGCGGTCGACCACTGGGTAGCTGTTGTCAAACCCGGTCGCATTATGTTTGAAATTGGAGGTATCGGAGAGGCAGAGGCCAAGCGAGTGCATGAATTGGTAAGCCATAAGCTATCCATTCCCACACGATTGAAGAAGCGGACCATACTGGGAGGCGAGATATGAAAGCATCAGAATTGCGGGAGCTTTCCAGTGATGAATTGCGACAGAAAGTGGTTGAATTCAAGCGTAAATTGTTTAACCTGCGTTTTCAGAAGGTTGGAGGAGAATTGGACAATACTGCGGAATTGTCGAAGACCCGTCGGGATATTGCCCGTGCCATGACGCTTGCTAGGGAGAAGGCGCGGGAGGATTCGAGATGAAGAAGACAAAAGTAGGACGCGTCGTTAGCGATCGCATGAAGAACACCATAGTTGTAAAGGTGGAAGAAAGGAAATTCCTCAGGCGCTATCGCAAGCACATCAAGCGTCACTTCAAGTTCTACGCTCATGACCCGCAGGAAACAGCCAATGTAGGTGATGTGGTAAAGATAGAAGAGGTTCGTCCGCTTAGTCGACTCAAGCGCTGGCGATTGGTTGAGATCGTAGAGAAAGCGGAGGCCTAGCTGTGATTCAGATGCAGACAGTGTTGCGGGTAGCCGATAATTCTGGAGCGAAACTAGTTCGCTGCATAAATGTTCTCGGTCCGTCGAACCGCCGTTGGGGAGAGATAGGGGATATCGTAGTTGGGTCGGTGAGAAAACGCCTTCCCACCAGTGATATCGAGAAGGGGCAGATAGTTAAAGGTGTTATTGTAAGGACGCGAAGCTCATATAGAAGGAAAGACGGTACATTTATCCGTTTTGACGACAACGCGATAGTGCTGATCAATGCCCAGGGCGAGCCGGTAGGGACGCGAGTGTTTGGGCCAGTCGCTCGTGAGCTTAGGGACAAGAAAATGATGCGGATTATCTCTCTTGCACCTGAGGTTCTGTAGTCAAGGAGTGGATGATGAGAAAGGTTAGAAAGGGAGACCGGGTAAAGGTGATTTCCGGCAACGATCGGGGAAAATATGGAAAAGTAATGGTAGTGTACCCCGATCGGCAAAGAATCATTGTGGAAAACGTGCACATGATCACCAAACACCAACGAGCTACCCAGAGCCTGAGAGAACCGGGGATCATAAAGCGTGAAGGGACCGTACATATTTCTGACGTTCTTGTTGTATGCCCCGAGTGCGGTGTCCCTACTCGTATCGGATTTACTGAGGTGGATGGTGAGAAAATGCGCCAGTGTAAGCAATGTGGGGAGACATTTAGGTAAAGATGCTAAGAGAAAGATTTGAGAAAGAAGTTGCCCCGCGGTTGATGAAGGAACTGGGTCTTGCGAACGTGATGGAGATTCCACGTATTGTGAAGGTTAACATAAACATGGGGGTATCGGACAAAGACAACCCTAAAGTATTGGAGGGAGCGGTTGGAAATTTGGCGATGCTTGCGGGGCAGCAGCCTATCGTTACAAAGGCGAAGAAATCGATCTCGGACTTTCACCTCACTCAAGGGGATCCGATTGGGTGCAAGGTTACGCTACGAAGGGATAGGGCTCACGAATTCATCAATAAACTGGTCAACATTGTCCTCCCGGGGATCCGCGATTTCCGCGGGCTATCGGCTAGTTCATTCGACGGCCGAGGGAACTATACCTTGGGCCTCAAGGAACAGCTTATATTCCCAGAAATCTCCTACAAGGATATTGTGACAATGCAAGGAATGGATATAACAATAGTAACTACAGCGCGAAATGATAAGGAAGGCTATGCTCTTTTGAAGGAGCTCGGGTTCCCGTTCAAGGACTAGGGGGATTATGGCAAAGAAAGCGTTGGTATTTAAGAGCAAACAAGAGCCGAAGTATTCCACAAGGGCTTATAATAGGTGTAGCATATGTGGACGTAAGCATGGCTACATGAGTGATTTTGGAGTCTGCCGACTATGCTTTCGGAAACTTGCTCATACTGGTCAAATCCCAGGGATAAAGAAATCAAGCTGGTAGGTATGGAGAGATAATATGGTTGCACATCCTATTGCCGACATGCTAACCCGGATACGAAATGCAAATGCTGTCTTTCATTCAGAGGTATCTATTCCTCACTCAAAGATGAAGGAGTCAATAGCTCGTATTCTGGAGGAAGAAGGATACATTGAAGGTTACGAGGTAATCGCCCATGAAGTACAGCCGATACTCCTGCTAAAGTTGAAGTATCACGGTGAGCGAAGTCGAGCCAAACGTGCGATTACGACAATTAGGTTGGTTAGCAAGCCTAGCCGCCGTGTCTACGTAACGAAAGGCTCGATCCCCAGGCCATTGGGAGGGATGGGTGTGTGCATCCTCTCAACCTCGCAGGGTATACTCTCCGGCCAACAAGCCAGAGAGCGTGGAACCGGTGGGGAAGTTGTCTGTGAGGTCTTTTGAGGTGGTAGTTCATGTCTAAGGTAGGAAATGTTCCGATTACTATACCAAATGAGGTAAAGATAAGCGTGTCTAAGGCTTTAATCACTGTAACAGGAAAACATGGCCAGTTGATGCAGGAATTCCGGCCTGATTTGGTTAACATCACCGTGGAGGACGGGGTTGCCACGGTGTCCAGAAAGCAAGAAGGGAAACAGCACCGTGCTTTTCAAGGGCTGTATCGTAGCTTGTTAGCCAATATGGTTCATGGCGTAGCAGAGAAGTGGGAGAAGTCGTTGACGGTAAAAGGCCTTGGATACAGGGCGCGTATGCAGGGAAACACTCTAATACTTGATCTTGGATACTCAAACCCCATGGAGTATGAGCTTCCCAAGGGAATAGAGGCGGAGCTTCCTAACCCTAATGAGG
Organism: uncultured Thermotogae bacterium; assembly: GCA_964552295.1. Classification (GTDB taxonomy): domain Bacteria; phylum Bipolaricaulota; class Bipolaricaulia; order UBA7950; family UBA9294; genus M55B144. Next base: position 42,197 of record CAZKFV010000116.1, read on the forward strand.
TGATTATTAGGGGAATCGATAAACAGCAGGTGGGACAGGCTGCGGCGAAGATCCGGGCATTGCGTAAGCCAAATGTATACAGTGGGAAAGGAATTCGCTACAAGGATGAGGCCGTGCTGCATAAGGCTGGGAAGCTTGGTGGGGCTAGTTCTGGTTAGGGGGATTTGAACAAGATGACAGCATTCAATAGAAAAGCGGAGCGTGCAAAACGTCACCTGCGCGTGCGTAAGAAGGTGCATGGAACGGGGGCGCGACCGCGGCTAAGTGTTTCTAAGAGCACTCGGCATATATATGCTCAGGTGATCGACGATGATAAGGGATGCACGTTGCTTTCGGCCTCTACCTTGGATAAGGATTTAAGCGGGAGAGTGAGCGGCAGCAACAAGGCAGCTGCAGAGCAAGTGGGAAAGCTCTTGGCTGCACGAGCACTGGAGAAGAACATCGAAACGGTGGTTTTCGACCGGGGAGGGCATCCATATCATGGTGTGATAGCTACCCTGGCCGAGACCTGTCGTAAGGGAGGGCTGAGGTTTTGATCCCCACACGTCAGCGTCGTCGACCAGTCGACGAGTACGAGAACGAGATAATAGACATTCGGCGGGTCAGCAAGGTGACCAAGGGTGGACGAAACTTGAAGTTTCGAGTCACGCTTGTGGTCGGCGATGGAAAGGGACACGTTGGTGTCGGGCTTGGAAATACCACCGAGATACCGCTGGCTATCCAACAAGCGATTCGTGACGCCAAGAAGAACATGATAACGGTCAGCATGGACGGGGGAACGATACCTCACGAGGTTATCGGTAAGTTCAAGGCGGGTAGCGTTTTGCTGAAGCCAGCTCACCCTGGTACAGGCGTGATCGCTGGTGTGACGGTTGGGGCTATCTGTAGATTGGCTGGACTCAAGGACGTATTGACCAAGTCTTTAGGAACGACAAATCCTCTTACCTTATCGAAGGCAGCAATTGAGGGGCTGAGCCAGTTACGTAGCCAGGAAGAGATCAACCGGCTGCGCCGAGGAGATGTACAGGAGGAGACGAAAGATGAAGCTTAATGAACTGCGACCAACAAAGGGGAGTACGCATAGCAGGAAGCGTGTTGGCCGTGGCTATGGCTCAGGGCGCGGCGGACACGAAAGCGGTCGTGGAAACGGCGGGCAGAACTCCCGCAGCGGTGGAGGCACTAGACCTGGGTATGAAGGCGGCCAGACTCCTGTTTGGATGCGTTTTCCAAAGCGAGGGTTCCGTAATTTTACGCGAGTTGACTATGCCTGCGTAAATGTGGACACGTTAGCTGAGCAATTCGAAGTTGGCGAAGAGGTTACGCTGGAAAGCATGCTGGAGAAGCGTCTTCTCAAACGGCGTCCGAGTAAGTTGAAAATTTTGGGCAGAGGCGATTTGGAAAAGGCTCTTAATGTGAGAGCGCATCGATTCACCCAAGAGGCTAGACGCAAGATTGAGGAAGCGGGCGGAAAGGTAGAGGTGGTATAACGATGTGGGAAAAGCTCGCTCATCTGTTTAGCGTTCCTGAGCTGCGTAAGCGTATCCTGTTTACTTTGGGTGCTGTTATCATATTTCGTCTGGGTACATTCATCCCGGTGCCAGGAGTAGACGCAGAAGCGTTGAAGAACTTCTTCTCTCAAAGCGGGGGACTGCTGGATTTCTTAAACATGTTTACTGGCGGAGCCCTAGGACAGTTTGCCCTTTTTGCTTTGGGGGTTACGCCATACATCAACGCCTCAATTATCTTCAGTCTTCTAACTGCCGTGGTGCCCAAGCTTAAAGAACTGCAGCAGCAGGGACGCGAGGGGCGGCGCAAGATAACGATGTACACGCGTTGGTCGACCTTGGGCCTAGCAGTCGTGCAGGCTTCGACGATGAGTATGTTGATTGTGAATGCGGGCATGAGCAGCGGCGGCATCTGGTTCTACGTGAATTCGATTGTTACGTTAACCACTGGGACAATCTACTTGATGTGGCTGGGTGAACGGATGACGGAAAACGGTATCGGTAACGGAGTTAGTATGATAATCATGATAGGCATTTTGGCCAGATTTCCTTCCCAACTTGCTGCTACGTACAACGACATTACCACTGGATCAGTTAGCCCGTTTTGGGGAATAGCTTTAATTTTCCTCTTTGTAGTTGTTATCGGCGGGGTTACCATGATTCAGCAAGGCCAACGCAAGATTGTAATTCAGTATGCAAAGAGAACCTCTGGGCGCAGAGTCTACGGCGGACATACGTCGCATTTACCTATCCGTGTTAACCAGGGTGGTGTCATCCCCATTATTTTTGCTTCAGCGCTGCTGACTATTCCACTTACCCTTACGCAGTTCATTCCTTCTCTTTCATTTTTGACCCCGTACGTAACGAACGGAAGCCTGACATACATCATCGTCTATGTCCTACTGATATTCTTCTTTACCTATTTCTACAGCTCTATCGTCTTCGATCCTAAAGATGTGGCTAAGAATGTTCGTGATTCCGGAGGCTTTATCCCTGGAGTTCGGCCGGGAAACCCCACAGCTGACTATATTTCGGGAGTATTGAACAGAATCTTGCTCGTTGGCGCGACCTTCTTGGCAGCCATAGCTGTGCTTCCGTACTTGTTTGGCTGGGTAAGCGGGGTAAGGGGGATGTATTTAATTGGCGGCACTTCTCTGTTAATTGTTGTTGGTGTCGGGCTTGACACCATCATGCAGATAGAGGCTCACTTAGTGATGCGGCATTATGAAAGCCTGACAAAATCGGGTGGGTTGCTCGGACGGAGGAGGGGGTAATTGTGAGGAGAATAATAGTCTTGCTCGGGCCTCCGGGGGCAGGAAAGGGAACACAAGCGAAGTTTATAGCTTCCAAGAAGGAATTGGTTCACCTATCGACGGGGGACATTCTGCGTGATGAAGTGACCAAAGGTACGCAACTGGGTAAAGCTGCCAAGGAATACATGAACAAAGGTGACCTAGTGCCGGACTCATTGATTGTTGATATGATAAACGGTAGGCTGAATCAGGGGAAAGGCTTCATCTTTGATGGGTTTCCGCGAACTGTTGGGCAAGCTGAGGCGTTAGAGAAGATAGTGGAAGTTGACGTTGTGATAGACATCTCGCTTCCTCGCGAGGAAGTGATAAGGCGACTTTCGTCACGACGGATTTGCCGGCAGTGCGGAAAGATATACAACCTGGTGTACAATCCGCCAGAGGTTGATGGTGTGTGCGATGAGTGCGGTGGGGAGCTCTTCCAGAGGGACGATGACAAGCGTGAGGTAATCGAAAACCGATACGACGTGTACACAAAGGCCACTGCACCGTTGATTGACTTTTACAAGCAACGCGAGCTTCTTGTGGGAGTAGATGGGTCGCTACCTACAGAGGAAGTATCAGCACAGATTCTGGCAGAGCTTAGCGATTGATGATTACCATAAAGACGCCCGCCCAAATCGAGAAGATGCGTGAAAACGGGAGGCTCTTGGCCTCCTGTTTACATGGGGTGTGCGCTCGTGTTGCTCCGGGGGTAGACACCTCATACCTGGACCAACTGGCGCAACAGATGATCGAAGAGGGTGCAGCGATTCCGGCATTCAAAGGATACAATGGTTTTCCTTCCACCATCTGTGCATCGATCAACGAAGAAGTAGTGCATGGAATACCATCTAAGAAACGTGTTCTAAGAAACGGGGACATTCTCTCGATTGATATTGGTTTAGTGAAGGATGGTTTCTACAGCGATATGGCCACCACGGTTCCAGTTGGAGAGATTGGTTTGGAGGCGAGACGATTGCTTCAGGTAACGAGAGAAAGCTTGTGGCGAGGCCTAGAACAGGTTAGAATTAGTAATCGTCTGTCGGACATCTCGCATGCCGTTGGTTCCTTTGTGGAAAGCAAAGGGCTTCATGTTGTAAGAGAGTATGTCGGACATGGGATCGGAAGGGAACTACACGAGGACCCTCAGATCCCGAATTTTGGCCCACCGGGAAATGGCCCGCGGCTGAGGGCAGGAATGGTGTTTGCCATCGAACCGATGGTTAAGCTGGATCCTGAACCGACCAGGGTTCTTGCCGACGGTTGGACCGTTGTTACAGCAACCGGAGGGTTAGCGGCACACTTTGAACATACGGTTGCCTTGACAAATAACGGATTTGAAATCTTGACCCTAGGAGGTGAAGAAGAGCGCAGTGGCTAAAGCGAAAACAAGTAGACGCGATGAGAACCATAAGAGAACATCGATCTCCACTATTGGACAGAACAAGGATGTGATTCGTCAGCGAGGAGAAGTTGTGGAGAGTCTTCCCAGTTCTATGTTCCGTGTTAAGCTAGCAAACGGGCATGTGGTTCTTTGCCATATTTCAGGCAAGATCCGCAAGCACTACATTCGCATACTTACAGGTGATCATGTGGTAGTAGAGTTTTCACCGTATGACTTGACTAAGGGACGGATTGTGTACAGGGAGAGTTAGCCGCAGCGCTTAGGCGAGATGAAAGTGCGTAGTTCAGTTAAGAAGATGTGCGCTAAATGCAAGGTGATTCGTCGCAATGGTCGTGTGATGATAGTTTGCAAGAATCCGAAGCATAAGCAACGACAAGGCTAGGGGGAGTAAAGTATGGCACGAATTGCCGGGGTCAACTTGCCCAATGATAAAAGAATAGAAATAGGATTGGAGTACATCTACGGGATCGGGAAGACGCGTGCAGCTGAGATCATCGAAAAGACAGGAATATCGCCGGACGTAAGAGTTAAAGATCTTACCGAGCAAGAGGTAGCTGCTCTGAGGCGTGAGGTGGAGGAATTTGTTGTAGAAGGAGATCTGCGCAGGAGGGTCTTTTCTAGCATACAACGATTAAAAGATATCAATGCCTATCGCGGGATTCGTCATAAGAGACGCCTTCCGGTACGGGGACAGCACACAAAATCCAACGCCCGGACCTGGAAGGGTCCACGGCCGGCTAAAGCAGGAAAGAAGAGGTAAAAATGGCGAAGAACATTAAACTAGATCAAGCGATAGTCCACATTCACGCCACTTACAACAATACAATCATTACTGTTTGTGACACAAATGATAATCCCATCACGTGGAAAAGCCCGGGTATGGTAGGATACAAAGGCTCGCGAAAGGGTACGCCATTTGCCGCACAAGTGGCTGCCGAGTCGCTGGTGCGGGAGATGAAGGACTATGGTATTCGTTCTGTTAGCATTGCTGTCAAGGGGACGGGGTCTGGCAGACAATCCGTGGTGCAGACGATCAAAGGATCAGGCATAAGGGTAGAAGATGTCAAGAACGTCACTCCGGTCTCTCACAGCAGCACAGGGAGAAGATAATGGGAAGAGATACTGGACCTAAGTGTAGAAAATGTCGCCGAGAGGGAGAGAAGTTGTTCCTTAAAGGTGAACGCTGCTATACGCAAAGTTGCCCCATGTCTGAACGTAGTTCAACGCCTGGTGAGAGGGCCAAGAAACACCGACCACGCAGAAGCCAGTACCAGCTGCACTTGCGTGAGAAGCAGAAGACTCGGCGAATCTATGGGATACGCGAGAAGCAGTTTCGCAATTATGTTGACTGGGCAAAGCGACAAAAGGGAGTTACTGGAGAGGCATTGCTTAGTGTACTTGAGCAGCGCCTGGACAACGCGGTTTATCGAGCGGGATTTGCTTCGTCACGTGACCAAGCGCGACAGCTAGTAACGCACGGACACTTCAATTTAAATGGACGAGCTACTAATGTACCATCGCTTCTGGTGCGAGAAGGGGATATAGTGAGTGTTAAGGAGACGCGGCGCCCACGTGTGAAGGCAATCCTGGAAGCCAATAAGGACAAAGATCCGGCAAGTTGGCTTGAGCGGGACGTGGAAGCGATGAGGTTCCAAGCCATTGCGCTTCCTAACCTAGAAGAGACTGGATACACGATTGCTCCGAACTTGATAGTAGAGTTTTACTCCCGTTAGGAGGCGTACATGAACGAGTTAGTCTTCCCTAAAGAGATTCAGATTGATGAGCTCCGCGATAACTACGGACGGATAGTTCTAGCGCCTCTTGAGCGTGGATTTGGAGCTACTTTGGGAAACAGCATCCGTAGAACACTGCTTTCTTCGATTCCTGGAGCAGCCGTTGTGCGGGTGAACTTCTCGGGCAAGTACCATGAATATGACACGATTGAGGGAGTACAGGAAGATATTCTAGAGATGATCCTCAACCTCAAGGGGCTGGCCCTGCGGCTTGTGGGAGATGATTTGAAGCGTCTCTCGCTTGAGAAACAGGGGCCTTGCGAGGTGAAGGCAGCTGACATCGTTATTCCATCGGGGGTCAAGGTGGTAAATCCAGAGCTGCATATTGCTACCTTGAACGAGAAGGGCAAGCTTGAAATCGAGCTTGAGGTAGAGACTGGATATGGCTACAGGCCCGCTGAGATGAATCGGCTCGATGATTCTCCGTTAGCTGTTATACCTATTGATGCGGACTTCTGTCCGGTGAGCAAGGTCAACTTTAGTGTAGAGGACACACGGGTTGGTGGTAAAACAGGCTATGAAAAACTGACCCTTGAGCTTACTACGGACGGGGGGATAAAGCCAGAGGAGGCGCTGTCAGAAGCGGCGCTGATCTTGAGGCATCACATGGACTTGTTCCAAGACTTTGCGGAGCATCCGTATGGGCTTGCTCCCGAGAAGGGAGAAGAGGAAGCAGAAAGCGAGTTGGGAGTTTCGCTTAGGGATCTGGATATTGACCAGAGGGCCTGCAATTTGCTTCAAGAAGCGGAGATTACAACTTTGGCTGAGTTGCTGGCACGGCCACGGGAAGAGCTTCTTGATATTCATGGCTTTGGAGGGAAGACCTTGAGTAAGGTAGAAGATCGACTTAAAGAGCTCGGTTACTCGCTTAAGGACGAAGGAGAGGTTTGAGATGAGACACAAATGGGATAAGGACAAGCTAGGTATGATGCGTCCGCATCGTAGGAGGGTGATGGCTAATACGGCCATCGGTCTCATCATGCATGACAAGGTTGATACGACGGTTGAACAAGCGAAGGCTGGACAGCGTTACACCGAAAGGCTGATTACCTTAGCCCGAAGGGGTGACTTACACGCACGTAGGATCGCGTTCTCGCGATTGCAGGATAAACAGGCCGTAGATAAGCTCTTTTCTGATATTGGAGAAAGGTACAAGGATCGAAACGGTGGCTACACGCGTGTAGTCAAGCTGGGCCCGCGCAGGGGAGACGGTGCCGAGCTTGCGCGACTAATGCTCGTATAGAGGGATACACGCGCGTACGACTGCCATATTCTGAAGCCCCCAGCTATGTAAGAGTTTGCCTGTTGACAATTTCATAGGGCTGAAAACACATCAGCCTAAAGGTTTGATCGGTTTAGCTTCTCTGACAGCCGTGTGATCATATCGGCTGTCATTGTCTGTAAATTGTATGATGGCTTCCAATTCCATTCCTTCTGTGCCGAGGTATCGTCTATTGTACGGGGCCAGCTATCGGCAATTTGCTGACGCTTGTCGGGGTTGTATTGGCATCTGAAGTTAGGCACATGCTTAGCGATTTCTGCGGCTAGTTTCCCTGCAGAGAAACTAATCCCGGCCAGATTGAAATCGCAGTGGTGAACAAGAGTTCGATAATCTGCCTCCATTAGTTCAATAGTGGCCCTTATGCAATCAGGCATGTACATCATCGGAAGAACCGTATCTTCTCTAACAAAGCAGGTATACTCACCTTTTTCGAGAGCCTGGTAGAAGATCTCCACAGCATAATCGGTGGTTCCACCACCGGGTGGTGTCTCACTAGATATAATGCCGGGATAGCGGATTCCCCGTACGTCGAGATTAAAACGGTGCACATAATAGTCTCCTAGGAGCTCCCCGGCTACCTTTGTTATACCGTACATAGTTGTTGGCCTTAATGGTGGCGCTTGCGGGGCAGGATCATGGGCTGTTTCTGGCCCGAATACGGCTATAGAGCTGGGGGAAAATACTTGCGCGAGGTTTCTCTGTCGAGCGGTCTCTAGGACATTGTAAAGGCCGTTTATGTTGACCTGCCAGGCCAGTTGTGGTTTGTTCTCGCCAATGGTAGAGAGAATGGCCGCCATGTGGTATATAGTGTCTATCTTGTAGCGGTCGAGCACAGCTTCAATCTGATCCTTGTGGGTTACATCCATGCGTTCAAAGGGACCCTCGCCCAGGGTTTGGCTTTCATTGCTGCGAATATCTGCTGCCACAACTTTATCTGGTCCATGACGTTTTCGGAGAGCTAGAGTAAGTTCTGAGCCAATCTGTCCTAGAGCTCCTGTTACAAGGATTGCGTTCATTTTTCTATGGATTAGTCCACCTTTACCCCCAGGCTGATTGATTGTACGTCATCAACGGTGCTGATCACAATGCGAATATTGCTCTGCTTCTCGCAGGCGATATTACCACAACTGCAGTGAATGCACACACATACGAGATGTAACAGGAATTTTCGTATCTGTGGCCTGCTCAGGTATATCCATATGATTACCTTAACGACTTGCTGTTCAAGAAAAAATCGAAGGAGAACCGGAAGCAAGACTAGATGGCAGATAAGTCTGCCCAGGTCAGAAGGGGAAGCCATATTGGCTAGCAATAGATTCAGCTTGCTTCAAGGATTGGTATTACCAGGACAAACACATGCCAATTTTCCAGGCTGAGAAGCCAGTTGTATCGACTACTACATGGCTTGATACAGAGAACGTCGATCCGAAAGATATCTTAACAGCCATGTCGCTCATTCCCCAATCGAATAGCAGCCCAGTGGATGTCGCGAAGAACGTGTCCACTGAGAATATGTACATCCCTCCCATGCCTGGGGTCTCTACTTCAAGGGAGACGATCTCCCAGTAGTCCTGTGAGTAGTATACGTGAGAATTATTGATTGCATCTGTTCTTAGTTCTATAACAGAGTTAAATTCTGGTGTGGTGATTACATAGTCAGTGGTATTTAAGTTAGAGATGCTTCTGAAGGTAGTGCCAGCGTATGAAGCGCTAAACTCGATACCGTATATTTCTATGCCTGTTATATGTCCCCCGGAGCCTAGGAGATCTGTGTATATCTTCAGACAGCCGTATTCTGTCTCCAGAGACGGTGTGAACGTGTGGCTAGCTGTCTGCAGTGAGAAGACGTAATCGAGAGTTACATTGAGAGGAGAATTGAATAAGTGAAGGAAGGAAAGTTCGATCTCCTGGCTTGTGAAGCCGGTCTTTCCAAACGTGGTTATAGCATTGACAGCCATGCATCCAAAAGCTTCTGCTTTGAAGGTAACTTCCTCTCCTGAGAAACAGAGATCACCGGAAGCTATTGTTGGATCAGTTGTGTATGTCTTAGTCAGAAACGCGGATGTGGCGCCAGAAGCAGTCTGAGTGAAGCTAATCCCACTTAGGTCTGCCCCGATGAACGTTGCGCTTTCCAGTGAAGCTGCGCCTCCAAGCATCTCGCCATATATGTCTATGACATATCCCCAATTTGGGCCGCCATCGACTTCAGGCCCAATCATCGCTGAGTAAAGACTCAGTACGACTGGATAGAATGTGAACTGCAGTACCCCTTGTGCGTAGAGAAAGGATCCAGATTGAGGCTCAAAGAGCATCTGGCCCTCGAAGCCTATAAATGCCAGCTGGGCGGATAGACCGAACTCCTGCCACAGCCATCCATCTAGTAGGAAATCTGAGCTGCTGGAGATCTCCATGAACCCGATGCACAGCCCTACGTCAAGGGTCGACTTGAAGGTAGAAAAAGGCATTGTCTGTAAAGGAGCTAGCCCAATTTCTGCCATCCATGTTCCGGTAAATGGGCCTGTGGCCAGAGATGCCACGCCCCCCAGCAATACCAACCCAAAAATGATTGCAAGAATGCGGTGAGTCACGATTGCTCCTTTCCTGTGTGATCCGTAGACAGCTGTGGCATGTGCTCCTCATGGATTTCTTTTGTAGTATCTTGACCGTACCTTTCTTCGCGCTGATCCTCTATGTTGTTCGACCACACAATATGGGAAACTGGTCACCTGAAACGGTGAGCTGTGAGTGGACACTGTTTACTATACAAAGAGTCTGTGATAGACTAGCTCATCATGAGACGATTTATATTGCTGGCACACGAAGCACCGCTTACACCTGACTTCTCGCTTAACGATCTGCCGGGGGGCGCAGGGAGAATAGACGTTCTATGTAGGTCGATCGGCGCGGCTTTCTTCCTCTCCCATGACCTGCGCCGGGACGTGGAAGTGGATCTTCTTATACAACAGAAGATTCAAATTCGTCTTGTCGGAGAGAGGCTCAAACGTCTGAACCCTGATGAAAGGTCAACCGCGGCTTTAATCAAGCACGCTCTCGAAGCACTTGCTGTGCGAAAACTGGAGCAAGATGAGGAGGTAGAGAGTACTCCGGGGATCTTAATATCGTGGCGCAATTTATCTGATGTAGTGGACCGGCTTTACCAACTTGGCGCCCATCCGATAGTACTACATGAAGAAGGAGCCCCAGTCGAGCCTTCATTTATTCCTAGTGATCCAGCGTTCTTCCTTTCTGATCATGAGGAGTTCTCATCTTCGGATGAAAAAGTGTTAGCCGATCTTCCGCGCATATCCCTTGGTGATAAGGCGCTTCACACAAGCCAGTGTATTACTATCATCCATTATCTTTTGGATCGGCAGCGGGAAGATGAAGGAGATCTTGTTCTGTGTCACAAGGTTTGGGAGCAAGCTAAGGCTCAGTTAATTAGGGGATTGCTAGAGGATTTTGGCATCCCAGTAAACCTTGTTACCCATGTTCCTCCCTCAGTCTTGCCGATTACAGTGGATGGACTCAGTGAAGTCCGAATTATGGTTCGTCCCCGCGACCTCAGGCGAGCGCGCGAGATCGTGTGGGACTACTTCGCTGAATCAAGCGAGGATTAGTCCATAAAACGCACTTCGGATTCAATCGGGAAATTGCCTATGTCATATTGACATGGCCAAAAAGCAACTGCAAATCAATGACAGCTATTGCAGCCACCTATCGTCACCTTTTTGGTTATCACGCCTTGTCCCCCGTCGTTATCTACAACTGTTAGCCTCACACTATATGTTCCTGCTCGCTCGAATATGTGAGTAACCACTTCGCCTGTTGCAGTAGTTTCGTCATCAAAAGACCACTGCCAGCTTGTTATGTACCCATCTTGGTCGTCTGATTCAATGGCATCGAATTGCGTTTCGGTGTTCCTTTGCGGAATGTACGGGGATACCGCGAACCGAGCGGTTGGGGCATGATTCAGCGCTTTTACGCTACGAGTTATCTTCCCTACCGCGCCATTGGAATCTTCTACGGTAAGTGTTACTGAATAGGTCCCTTTATCGTAAAAGGTATGGTCTACAAATGCTCCGGTATCGGTGCTGCCATCATCGAAATCCCATAAGTAGTAGATAATGGTTCCGTTCGGGCTTGTTGAAGCGCTTCCGTTGAAGTGGACAACAAGTGGAGGATAACCAAACTCTGGGTCAGCGGCAAACCGCGCGTGTGGATTGGTGAGCAAAGCACATCCTCCTAGCAGCATCATCAGTGAGGATATCATCAAGATGAGTAACAAGACTGTAATTGAGTTCTTTTTCAAAATGGTTCCTCTCGCGAATCGGTGCAGGAATAGAGAGGCTAAATAGTTGAAAGCATAGGTCTCATCAGGTACTTAGAAGTGTAAGACAAACCAAAGTATC
>CAZKFV010000117.1:0-8747 GCA_964552295.1 uncultured Thermotogae bacterium
AACAACAGGGATAGGCAAATAATGAATAAGAGATTCTTCGAGATTCGTAGGATGGAAGACCCTGATGCGGATGCTGTAGTAGAGCTATCTCAGCTGTTCGAACCTATGTCCACCACGCTGTGGCGAGGCATAGATGCTGAAGAGGGAGCTGACTGGGTGCGTGAGAGGCTGTGCCTCCCAGAATGGGCAGGATTTGTTGCTCAAGTAGAAAGCGACCTTATTGGGTTCGCCTTGTGCAAGGACATGAACGATGACACTCGAGGGTTCGTTTTTCCTCAATCAAACGAGACTGTACATCTCTTGTACCTAGCCGTTGATGAAGCATTCCGGGGTCACGGTATCGCACGTGCATTGCTCACCGAATGTGAGAAACAAGCCCGAAAGTGGGGACGAAGCGGTATACTACTTGATATCACTAGCGATAACCCTGTGCTGCGTATTTACCACAGATTTGGATTTGAAGAGCTGGGCTCTCTAGTTTTTCTTCGAAAGAAGCTCTAAAAAGATTGCTACTCCGGTATAGGGACTGATATCGTCTGCGTCACAGGATCTGACATCCCATTTCTAGAATCTACAACAACCAGCATTACTTCTATATTGGATACCTCAAACGGGTATTTGACTAGGATAATTTCTTCATGCACGGTCATGGTTGTTTCAAGCGGATCTATCCGCACCACGCCGTCGTCTCCTAGTGTCCACATATACGATACTATCTCATCCCCATCGGGATCTGTCGATGCAGATGCATCAAGCCTAACTACAAGCTGGTCATCTGGGTTATCAGGATCCTCGCCCCTAGTTGCAGTAAAGAATGCTTCTGGCGAGTGGTTTGGAAACAGGAAACAACCTCCAATTGCAATTGAAATGAGAAAAAGCCCAGAGATAACGAGCAAACGCCGTCTATTCATAGAGCCACCTCCAATACCTACAATACGAAAAAGAATCCTGAAATGCTAGCTGCTTTCTGCCAGGCTAACTACGCGAGCAACAAGTTCACTAATAACATCGCGGCGGTAAGCAGAGCTTGCCCGCACATCATCAATGGGGGAAACAGCGTTCGCCGCTGTGCCTTTGGCTTGCTCAATAAGCGCCTTAGTGATCGCTTGTCCTGCAAGTTGCCCTTCCAGCGCCCGCATTCTAATCGGACGAGGAGCTACTGAGCCCGCAGCCAGCCTGATTTCATTGATCCTACCATCTTCAACCTTAAATAATGCGCCCAGGGACGCAATAGCGATGACCATCGCCTTTCTTCTGCCCACCTTATGGAAGAAAGATCCAAAGGGCGCTGTGGGCAGAGGAATAAGGATCCTGGTTATGACCTCATCCGTGTTCAGGGCAGTCTTTCCAGGCCCTAAGAGTAAATCCTCAATCAGCATTCTTCTATTGCCATTAGTGCCTGTTATATCAACGCTTGCTTCATGAAGCAGCAATGGGATAGCGCTGTCTGCAGCAGGCGAGGCATTGACAAGGTTTCCCCCAAGGGTAGCCCTATTCCTGATCTGAGTTGATCCTATTGTGCACAGGACTTTCCTCAACAGCGGCAGCTTATCAGCCACAAGCTCATTAGCCAATACTTCGCTTATTGTCGTTGCTGCCCCTATAGCTATGTGATCGTCGCACCCATCTATTCCACGAAGTTCCTCTGTATCTGATACATCCAGCAAAAATTGTGAATGAATCATACCCGAACTCATTTTCACCATGAGATCGGTGCCCCCGCAGAGTATTTGCGCTTGTTTATCCTGAATTCGTTCTATGAGCTCAGACAAAGTCTTGATCTTTACATAGCGTGTCAAGTCAATCTCCCATTATATCCTCAGGCTTATCGATGTCTTGCACCGCTCCACGATCGTCCACTGCCACTAGCTCAACATTGCTTGCATGTGCCAATATATAATCGCGGGCACCGATATCCCCTTTGAGCGTTTCAAGAAGCTCTGGCAGACAGTCAGTCCGCAGGTAAACCGGAAACCCCCTAATCCCTTTGTATGCAGGCGCAGCAATTCTAGCTCCGGTGCTGGCTGTATCCAATACCTTTCTTACGCTAGATTCCTCAGTGTACGGCATATCCGCGTGAGCAATCAAAAACCCTAGGGCACTGCCAGAAACCAGCTTGACCCCAAGGGCAAGCGAGCTTCCCATTCCTGTTTCGTAATCTTTGTTCACCGCGACTATGCAATCAGATAAGTCAATAGATCTTTTAATCTGTTCAGCTTGATATCCTAAGACGACTATTATACGCTCAACAAGGGCATGACGAAGGGTCTCGATCACTCTTACCAAGGCTGGTTGACCACCAATATCAACAAGCTGCTTAGTTGCCCCCATTCTCTCGCCTTTCCCCGCTGCCAGGATGATCGCCTCAATCTGCCTATTATTGCCCAACGCTCTCCCGCTTCATTAACTCCACCGCGAAATGAACGGCGTCCAGGATTTTGGCATATCCAGTGCAACGGCAAAGATTTCCTTCTAGAGCGGCCATGATCTCTTCATCGCTAGGGTACGGATTTTTGCTTAGCAGGGCATAGGCAGACATGATGAAGCCAGGGGTGCAAAACCCACATTGTACCGCCCCCTTCTCCACAAACGCGCGCTGAATCGGGTGCAGCTCATTACCCTGAGCAAGCCCCTCAATTGTGAGAATATCCTTACCGTCAACTTGTGGAGCAAGCATAAGGCAAGAAGCAACTGCCTGGCCATCCACAAGGATAGTGCAGGCACCGCACTCTCCTTCTCCACATCCTTCCTTGGTGCCGGTCAACTGAAGGTCATCACGAATAAGATCAAGCAAGCGTTGATCTTCTCTGACATCTAGCTTTACAGACCTCCCGTTAACCGTGAAACTGATCTTCATAGATGTGCCCTTACAGCAGCAAGTGAAGGCTCAATCTCTATTGCACTGCCGCTAACACTTCGAGCGGTGTTGATATCCTTAAGCCCATTTCCAGTGACCATTACTGCCGCTTTCTTACCAGCTATTCTCCCTTCCGATGTTTCTTTCAGCAATCCGGCAAACGGCGCTGCGCCAGCTGGCTCCGGGAAGACCCCCGTCCTTCTGGCCATATTAGCAATGGCTTTGCTTATCTCCTCATCGGTTACAGTCATGAAATATCCACCGTTTGAATGTACGTATTTTACAGCCTTAACAATGTCCCTTGGTTTCCCCACACAAATGCTGTCTGCCACTGTGTTTGCATCTACATCTTTGATCTGGACTGTGTTCCCATCGAAGCTATTAAAAGCCGTCACAATTGGCGCGGAACCCTCTGCCTGTACACCAATTACCCTTGGGACCCGATCAATCATCCCGAGTTGTCTCAATTCGTCAAATCCCTTACAGATTCCACTTACAACCGACCCGTCGCCAACTCCCACAAATACAACTTCGGGCAGATTCCAGGACAATTGCTCAGCAAGCTCCAAAGCGCCCGTCTTCTTTCCCTCTACCAGATATGGATTTACTGCCGCTGATCGGTTGTACCAGCCAAACTCCTCCGCTGCCTCAGCGGCCAGATCGTAAGCAACATCGTAGGACCCATCAACCAAAAAAACCTTAGCTCCATAGATGAGGAGCTGGGTCACTTTTGCCTCAGGAGCAGTGCGGGGGACAAAAATCATAGTGTGCAGCTTAGTCGCTGCGGAGAAGCCAGCTAGTGAGCTGGCAGCATTGCCGGTAGATGCGGCTGTTACAACCTTCTTGCCTTTCTCCTGCGCCTTTATTACTACAACTGAACTAGCGCGATCCTTGTACGAGGCAGTGGGGTTTTGACCATCATCCTTTATGTACAAGGATCCAAGCCCATATTCTCTTGCTAGTTCGGGAAAGGAATAAAGCGGCGTAAAGCCAACACGCAGGGGTTGAATAAACCGACGATCCTCTATCGGAAGCAGCGGTAGGTACCGCCACATGGAGTTCTCCCAATCTCGAGCCAGACTATCCCTGTTGAAGGCCTTGGAAAGGTGCTGGTAGTCGTAGATAACCTCAAGCGTGCCACGACGGGCCCCACATTCTGGGCACGTGTACTCAACATCGTTTGGTGAATACTCCCTTCCACAAGTTATACAACGTAGCGCCTTTACCTCCCCCATTTTCCATCCTCCTTATCTGGGCCTTCCGATATCTCCGCCAAGAAGGGCAGCGTGTCTCTTACCCCACGCAACACAGCCACCATTGGTCCGATATGTTTCAAAGACCTTTTGCCAGCAAATCGCTTTTTCAGAGCCATTTCTTGAATATCCAGCGCCGATGAAAAGCCAATTGTTAACCACTCATCTTCGTATTGAAGGCTGTCTCCTTCAATTGCTAAACGTGATTCATGCCCGTGGTTACGAGAGCGGATACTTGTTTTGCTAACGTGAAAGGCATTGTTCTCTTCCTGCTGAAAATCCCCTTCATCAAAGAAGAGGCGAGGTTTATCACGCTCCGGGTTACCGCTGTGTACACAGAATGTCTCACAAACCCCACACTTATTGCAGAAGTCATCCACATGCAAGATTTGCCTTTCCTGACGCAGGGAGAATAGTTCTTGCCTTACTACTTCCATGCCACCACTTACACACCTAACGACCGGAAGAGACATCTCAAAGGGGGTGATTTTATAGGAATAGTTTGCTCTATTTGGGCACACATCAACGCATTTATCACAGATTGTGGAACATTGTAGACACCGCGACGCTTCAGCCCTTGCCTCCTCTTGGGTGAATACTCCCTCGACCAGGTCAAATCCCCGTCTCTCACTGGAGGAAAGAACTGAAGGATGAATCTGTCGAACCTTGCGTGCCCGGGCGCGCTTAACATCTAAGAGGTCTTTGTTTGACAACACAGGGTGCTGGGCTTCCAGATGTCTGTAATCGACGCCAAGCTTACCGCATATCGCTCTTGCTGCGCGCTGACCATCCGCCACTGCCTCAATGATTGTGGCGGGTCCTCGTACCGCATCACCACCAGCATATATGTGCTCAACAACTGTGGTGCCAGCCTCATCTTTTACAGCTATACGGCCCCTGTCGGTTACGGATAACTTGCTTTTATCAAGGAACAAAAGGTCAGGACGCTGTCCAATCGCCAAAATGAGAGTATCAGCCGGAATATCTATCTCACTTCCCGCAATTGGGATAGGTTGGCGTCTGTTATCTGGGCCTTGTTCTCCAAGCCTGTTACGCACGCAGCGTAGGGCGGATATTCTCCCGCCCTCGCGGAGCACTCGCACTGGACTGAGCAGCTCTTCAATTGAGTTTTCTTCGGCAATCAAGTCCTCTATTTCCTCGCCATCAGCAGGCATCTCCGCCCTTGTGCGCCGATAGATGATGGTTGTAGGTACACCAGCAATGCGAGCCGCGGTTCGCGCCGCGTCCATGGCTGTATTTCCACCGCCGATTACCAGGATCTTATCTCCCAGATCCAATCGGTCGCCTCTTCGCACGCCATCCAACATATCGATGGCGGTGTAGGTTCCCTGCCCCGCTAGCCCTTCGATATCCAATAAAACGTCGCGCTGAAAACCGCTTGCCACATAAACCGCTGAAAATCCCTCTTTGATGAGTTCTTCTGGCGCAGCTTGTATCGCATGATTGGTCTCTATCCTTACCCCCAGATTTGCTATACGATCTACATCTTCATCTACTATCCTTTTGGGAAGCCTAAACTCAGGAGCGATTGCCGGCATACCTCCTACAAAATCCTTAGCCTCAAATACGGTCACAGACAACCCATTGAGCGCCAGAAAGCAAGCCGCCGAAAGACCGGAGGGTCCAGCTCCAATTATCGCTACCTTCTCTTCTGTTTGGCCGATTGGAGTGAGACTCGCACTCCCATTTTCTACCGCGTACCGCTTGAGGCGGCGAATAGCTACTGACTCATCGTAATCATTGCGTGTACACTTCGTCTGACACACATGTGTACAGATGTAGCCAGTGATGCCTGGAAGGGGATTTCTAGCTAGGATAACCGCCAGGGCCTTATCATATTCACCGTGAGCGATCAGCCACGCGTAGTCCGGCACATCTTGGCCCACTGGGCAAGTAGCGCTGCAAGGCGCCTCTATGCAATCAAACATGTTAAGCTGCGAACTCAACTTGGGAAGGCCATCTATATGATAGGACCTCTTATAGCGAATATCAGAGCGTGCCGCTGTCACAGCGTTCCTAAGTGTATCCATCTTCCCATTTGACAAATCCGAGAGGTCCGCTGCACCTTGCTTGTTCATAGCCTCTTCAATAGACTCCAAGAACTGCAAAAGGCGCGAGTACCCACCTGGCTTCAGTAGTTCAGTAGCACAAGTTACAGGACAAGCTCCGCTAGAGATGATATCAACAACGTTAAGAGCGTCAGCGCCTCCGGCAAACGAAACGTTCAGATCACCGTTAAATTCGCGCATTAGCTTGTGAAAAAGGGTCATGGTGATCGGGTAGAGGGCACGACCCGACATGTACATCTCATCCCCAGGCAGGGTTTTACGGTGATTTGCCACGGGAAGTGTATTGCCAAGTTTTACCCCAAAAAACAGATCATGGGCTTTTGCTACTTCCTTCATATCCGCGATCAAGCGGACCGCGCGATCATATTGCAAGTCGTTATCGAATACTGCATCCGGAATCTCCATCTCAGAATACCCAAGTTCTCTGTGCAATATGGACATCACTTCTTGCTTGCCAAGCAGGGTTGGATTCAGCTTGACTATCGTGTTCAAACCCCGCTCTTCGAGCAGATAGCGACTTATCTGTTCTATCTCATCAGGAGGGCAGCCATGCATTGTGGAAAGTGTTACATTGTTTGTCAGACAATTGGGTATCTCTATGTCAGCGTACTCTGGCCATCTTTCAGCTATCTCCTGCTTTATGATCGATATTTCCTGTGAAGCATCGCCCATTACGTCCATGAACCTCATCATCCGAGGTTGCTTTATTCCCTTTAAGTCATATCCAACACTCATGTTGAAGATCGTTCCAAACGGGATCTTGTCATCAAAGCCCAGAACACGCCGTAGGATATGGATAGCTACCCATGCATTGATATACTCATTAACCGAGTCCTCAAGTTTCAGCTCCTGTGACCACTCAACGTTATAGCCTTCATCAGCGGCATCGATGCACGGGCGTGGGATCGTCAGCTCGTCCATTATCTGAACAGTTTTTAGCTCAATGAATCGACCACCGGAGAGCCAGGAAGAAATGATGTTCCTAGCCAGTTGGGTGTGGGGCCCAGCAGCAGGCCCAATCGGGGTTTCTAGGTAACTACCAAACATCTCAGTTGCATAAGGGCTATCCGGTCTTGGGTTGTAGAACAAGGAGCTATGGATCCCAAAGATGGATTGGTTACGCTCGTACTCCTGCAGAATCGATGACAATAGCTCTGAAAATGACTGAACCCTCAGCTTATCTGACATTCTTCCCCTCATGTTATCTTTGCCCATAGCTTGCCCGCAATTTGACGAGCTTCTGCGTACATCTTAGCCTCGTCTACTCCTTTGAATCCCCCTTCCTCAATCACTTCCTTTCCCGCAACTATCAGATTGGATACGTACAAATCGTGCACTGCAATCCCAAACAGCAAATGACCGAGAATGTTTCCACCATCGATCGGTGTCGGCGGGTTATATTTGAACAGGGCAATATCCGCTTTGTATCCGGGAGCAATTCGTCCGACCTGCACACCAAGCAGCAGCGAAGCGATCTCAGGATTATTTTCAAACAGAATCTTCTGTAAATGGTCAAACCCACCTGCCTGACTATCCCTTCTCGACACCTTCTGGAGGATCCCGGCTGTGAATAGCTCACCAAGCATGTTCTCGCCAAGCCCGTCTGTTCCCAATCCAACCAGCGCTCCACGCTTGAGAAAGCCTTCCATATCGAACACTCCGACACCGTTGTTCATGTTGGACCGTGGATTGTGAACCACTATTGACCCGCTGTCTGCAATCATATCTTTTTCCAACTCGCTGACGTGCAAGCAGTGAACCAATATTGATTTGTCTCGCAGGAGGCCAAACCTGTCCAGGCGCTCAATGATGCTGATTCCGTGCTCAGCCCTGCACTGCTCTTCGTCTTCTGGGCCTTCAGCCACGTGAATGTGGATGCCGGCATTGTCCGCAATCTGCTCGGCTACCTTAGATAAGCTCTCATCGGAAAGGGTAAACGAAGCGTGTAAGCCAAATAGGGCTGCGCTCATATCGTCGGATGGATCGTCAGCTGACAGAAATGCCATATTCTCTTCAATCCCATTATCGCGAATACCAATCCCATCCCGGTCAGAGAGCTCGTAGCAGAAAACCCCTCGAAGGCCAACGTCTTTGTTTACTGCCTGTTTGATGACAGGTAAGCTTCCAGTGACCGCCCCAGGACTAGCGTGGTGGTCAATCAACGTAGTAACCCCACAACGAGCTGCCTCCATAGCTCCTATGATAGCGCTCATCCGAACAGATGAAGTGTCCAAAGCTTTGTCCAGCCGCCACCAAAGCTGTTCAAGAATTTGAGTAAATGTGTTTGGCGAGTAACCCCGCAAGGTCATACCACGAGCTAGGCTACTGTATAGATGAGTATGAGCATTGATCAGCCCAGGAATAGCTAGTTTTCCTGCCCCGTCAATTACCTTAGCATCGCGCGGCAAGCCATTACCACGGCCTTGACCATCTGCAATTATTGAATCTATCTTGTCACCCTCAATGATTACGGTGCCTTTCTTATAAAGCGCATTGGCACCATCCCAGATAGTGGCATCTTTGATCACTAGTTTCATTGACCCTCCT
>CAZKFV010000118.1:0-4220 GCA_964552295.1 uncultured Thermotogae bacterium
GGGCTAACCTTGCCGGTCTTAGATAGAATTCCTATTGGTATTGCTATCTTACCTATGTCATGCATCAAAGCTGCAACTTCCAGCCCTTCTGTGCGAAATGGGTGAAGATGAAAGTCTTTGGCAATGGCCACCGCGAGCTTGGCAACCCTTCGTTGATGGCCTGCTGTGTATTGATCGCGCACTTCAGCTTCAGCCGCTAGCGCATGTACGGTTTGTTTTAGGGTATGGGACAACCTTTGGTTGCTTGCCTCTAACTCATTCTTGGCCTTGCTCAATTCTACAACGCGCTCTTGAAGCTTTTCTCGTAGTTGTGCTTGTGTTATTGCGAGCGCTATAGGGTTAGCTAGCTCTGTAGTCATGTTGATTACTGCCTGAGTGATTCGGTTTGGGGATGAGAACCCCACGCAAAGGGTTCCAATTAGCTTGCCGTGCACTATCAGAGGGACTAAGAAATGAGACTTGATACCATTGTCTAGCAACTGCTGATACAAGGGCGCTGGGTTAGCAGCCTCGGTAAGATCATGAGCTGTGCGCACCTCTCCCGAGGAGAGGTCGGTAAGATCCCCAAAGTCTGATATGGAGATGACATTAACGGTCCTTACAGATTCATTCATGTAGCTGCGCTCTGCGAGAGTCGTCGCTTGACTGCTTTCTTGATCAAACGAGATAACGCATATACGTTGGGCAAGCAAGATTGATTGGAGCCCTTCGATGACGATGCTAGCTACTGCCTCAGGAGATTGCGCGTCGAGAATGGCTTCGTGTATGTGATGTAGCGATTCCAGTCGTTCGGCATATCGGCGCAGTTCTTCCTCTACCCGCCTACGGGCGGCAAGCTCTTGTTGAAGGTCGATGTTTCGCTTTTCCAGCTTAGCCACCAGTCTTTCGCTGTATGTTCTAAGTATCTCAACTTCTTGGGATGGCTGTGCTTCTGTTCTTTGATCCTGCGGCCTGGCTTTGTCTACGATGGTTTCAATTTGAGCCAGGAAAGAATCCGGCTCGGTTGGCTTTCTAATGAAAGCATCAGCGCCTATTTGTCTTGCGAAGTTTGCGTCGCTTTTCTCAGTGTAAGTTGCGGTATAAAAAACAAATAGAACATTTTTAAGCATCTGGTCTTTGCGGATCTCTTGACACAAGCGAAAGCCGTCCATTACTGGCATGAGGATGTCTGAGATGATTATATCGGGTGGGTTTGAGTGAGCCATTTCTAATGCCTCTTTCCCGTTTGTCGCTGTTATCACTTCGTGACCCTGTCCGTCAAGCATTGCTTGTAAGAGGTAGAGTGCATCCTCTTTGTCATCGACAGCTAGTATCTTCATTTCTCTTCCCTTGTACGTAGAGTCTTGTTGTGTATCGATTGTGATGAGTGTTCTTTCATGTAGTTATTAATCTGATTGAGGAAGGACTCCGGATCGATTGGCTTTTCGATGTATCCAGTGCATCCCGCACTTAACGCTTTCTTTCGGTCGCCGGGCATGGCGTAGGATGTTACAGCCACAATGGGAATGGCAGAGAGATTGGGATCGGATTTAAGTGTCTGTGCTACCTCGTATCCGTTGATGGTCGGAAGTTGAATATCAAGTAGAATAAGGTCAGGGCATTCAGTGCGGGCTAAGGTGAGTCCTTGTTCTCCATCCCGGGCTAAGATTACCTTATATCCATTTGCTTCAAGCATGTACTTCATTAAGTAGAGATTCTGTTCTTGATCTTCGATTACAAGAATGGTCTTGCCCACGATGCCACCTCACATACCTCTAGGAATTATAACCCTGAATAAACTGCCTTGACCTGGCGTGCTCTCTATCTCAATTCTTCCTCCGAGTAGTTCAGTCAGTTTCTTGCATATTGATAGTCCCAGTCCTGTTCCCTCATACTTGCGGGTGAGTCCGGTATCTACTTGCTGGAATGGGGAGAAGAGCTTAGGAAAATCTTCTTTCTTGATGCCAATTCCAGTATCCTCTACAGTGATAGTAATCTCGCTTTCTAGCTGTTTGCAACTTAAACGAACGTAGCCTGTCTCTGTGAACTTCATCGCGTTACTTATCAGGTTTGTCACAATCTGGCTAAGCCTTTGCTGGTCTGACTTGATCATTCCAATTTCTGAATCAACGTAAGCGTGCAAGGCAATGCCCTTTTGCTTAGCAAACGGACGGGAGGATTCCGCTATCTCGCTCATCATCTCTTTGAGATCGAAGACTTCTAAAAATACCTCGACCTGTCCAGCCTCAATCTTGGAGATGTCAAGGACATCGTTGATCAGATTTAGAAGATGCTGAGCGCTTTTCCGCACCATTTTCAGTTGCTTGGTTTGTTCCTGGTTAAGCGGCCCTGGTAGCTGTTGTAGAAGGATACCGTTGAAGCCAATGATGGAATTAAGAGGTGTTCTCAACTCGTGTGACATGGTAGCAAGAAATGCGGACTTAAGACGATCAGCTGCCTCAGCCTGTTCTTTTGCCTCTTCCAGCATAAGAGCTGCTTGCTTTTGTTTCGTGATATCGACGTGTGTACCGACTACGCGCACTGGTGTCTTATTGCTGTCACGCACGAGAAAGGCACGGGAAAGGATGTCAACAGTGATTCCGTCTTTGTGAAGCATTCGGAATTCAGCCTGGTAGCGACCGGTCTTGCCTGATATGTAATCACCTTCCAGTTTTCTCACTTGGTCAATATCGTCAGGGTGTACTAGACTACGAAAGGTCTCAATTGTAGGTTGCAGTTCCTCTGCGTGGTAGCCAAGCATACTTGCCCATCGCGGCGAGTAGTATACATGGCCTGTTGTGAGGTTCCAGTCCCATAGTCCGTCGTTTGCTCCACGCATAGCCAGGGCAAAGCGCTCCTGGCTCTGCCGGTAGGCTTCCTGTGCTTGGGCGCGCCGTCTGGATTCACGACGCACAAGTAGGAAGGCAATGATCAGGGTTGCAATAATCACTGCTGCGGATGTAAGTGAAGGCAGCAGCCAATCAGGCCAAACCACTAAGGTCTCACGTTTGGCTGCCAATAATAGGTGTTCTTCTATCTGCCGGTAGTACACGGAATCTGGATCGTCCTTAAGCTTTGCCAAGTGCATATCCAATCGGGATATGAGAAGAGGAGTAAGCTCTCCATCAATTGGCATCGCAAATCTAAGCTCGATCGGATTGAAGACGATAGGTGTGCTTTCCACCCGATATTGTCTTTGAAAGGTCATTCCAAAGACCCGATTGACGATTCCGGCATCTGCCTCTCCAGAATCAAGTGCCTCAAAAACTTGTAGGTAATCCTCCATCTCAATAAATGTGCAATCTATACCGAATCTTTTAGTAAGATCGATTATTCCCCCGGGATCTACGGTGTGGGTACTATCGCGCATCACCGCCACGCGTAGCCCCTTAAGTTCTGGTAAAGCGCGGATTTCTAACCCTCGCTTGGTGTAGACTGTTCCCCAGTTAGCAAGTACGGTCTCATTGTTGAATGCATATTCATCGCGTCTAGGTTCTGTTATGGCTACATCCATCATCAGATCTATCTCGCCCTGTTTTAGGCGCGTCATGCACTCTGTCCAGCTTCCAGGCACATAATCTATTGACCACCCCTCCTCAGAGGCTATGTAATCTAGAAGCTCTGGGAAAAGGCCCGATGCCTTGCCCTGTTCGTCAAGGATTACCTTGGGCGGATTATCGTAGATGCCTGCATGCACGGTGATTTGCGCGGCGGCTGGTATGCAGAAGATGTAACCTGAGGCAACGCTTAATATGGCAATCAAAATGAACAGGTGCCGCACATAAAATGCTTGCGCGTGCTTCTTATTCAGAGCTTCCAGAGCGCTTCTCATAAACATAGACAGCTTCCCAGCTTTTAGCCTCACTGTAGCACGTCCTGTGCACTTTCACAACAGTAGCAAAAGCTGAGGAGCCAATCTCTCGATAGGCACTTGCTAGTCCGGTAAGCTAGTAAGCCCTCAACTGTATAAACGCTCAGCTCCAGCGTGATTACTGGAACTTAGCGTGTTTATGTTGGTAATTCTTCTGAACATTTAGGTAGCTATGGCCAGTGAGCCCATTGGGTCCCATGGGTGCAGCCTGACCGGTTCTGTTTCAAGAATAGGAAGCAGTTCGGACGGAATGAAGCGCTTCTCTATAGCTATCTCGTACATAAACTCGTCGAACCAACGATCGCTCATCAAGAAGAACCCCTTGTCTCCCAATTTGTCTCCCCAGCTGTTTTCCACTCTCCACTTGATT
>CAZKFV010000119.1:0-5108 GCA_964552295.1 uncultured Thermotogae bacterium
TGAGATAAGTGAACTTTTCACCGTATTGCTTTTAGCAGGTATGATTTGTTGGCTAGCCTATGGGCTTTATCTCAGGCTGACTCCAGTTATTCTTTGGAATGCAGCAGGGGCGATTCTCGTCGCTCTACTTCTATATGCAAAGTTAAAGTATGGAAAATAGCGGGATAGGTGCTAATTGGTTCGTTTCCTCTTGTGCTCCTTCCAAGGTTTTCTATCACCGCTTGTCATGTAGAGCTAATCAATTGGCAAGCTGGGGTCATGTAGAACGCGTCACGTAGAACACAAACCACTACACAAATTGGCTTTTTGTTTGGTATAGTCCAATTATTAGATGCTTACATTCTTCCAGTAGTCCAAAGGCTCCACGTTGTCCAAAGTGATTGCTGCTTCTGAATCCACTAGAAGTTCAATAGTATGACCATCAGTTACTATAATACTGGCACCCGACTTCGGTTGCATCCTTGGAGCTTCAGCAATCCATATTAGAGGCTCGTAGTGAGGTAGATGCTCATAACGGGTTCTGAAAGTGATGATAAGAAACCCGACCTCGGTAGAGCGCAGCTGTCGAAAGATTGGAGGGTGATCCGGTGTTCCATGGTGTTTTGAAAATACCTTGCATTCATCTGATGTAGTTCTTTCTTTATAGCGAAGGTTGACTCTTGGACGCAAAGTAACTCTGTCAAAGCGGGTTGGCTGTGTAGGTGTGAGTCGAGCCGGTATGATGGTTGTAAACAATGCATGGTCAGCCGACGTATCTGAAAGATTATTCGCAACTACGGCAATACGAAATGGGATTGTATTACCTGTCTCGCCTGCACGAGTTAAGATATTACCCTGCCCTTGTGGTATTACAAATGATAGTCGGAGATCAGGGCCTATGCTTCGATTATTTACGTCTTGAATCTGGAAGTCTTTCATAGGAACCGATTGATCTTCAATACGTTGGTAATGTAATAGATCCTTGGCCTGAACTGCTCTTGTTCCTTTCGGAACCCATATAACATATACTACTTGACCCTCGGATCCTCCATTGAGCTTCACAGATTTTACCCTTATGTCAGGAATTGATGGACTAATATTGGTATTAATAATCTGAACTAGCCATGTCTTGCCAAACTGTGATTCATCAGTGCCTCCATCAAGCCCCCGGGGATAGTTTTTGTTCTCTTCTTCTATCTCATCAACACCAATCACTATTACTCCCCCATCAGCATTATTGAAGGCTGACACTTCTTTGGTGAGTTGTCGTATGCAGGCGTCTTTTGCAGACTGCGGTGTCTTGGCCAACAAGCGAGAGGATTTATATTCTGTATGCAAATCCTCCGGGATATTATTATCCACTAATGCCTGCAAATCTAGCTGCTCCCATTGCCAAGGCGGTTTGGACAGCGGCACTATGCCTTCACTCATGATTGCCCCCATAGCGCTGTCATTTCAAGAATAAGATTAGCAAAAGAGATATTACTACCATCATTCTTTCAGTGTCAAAGATGTTTCTGAACGTGAGTTCTCTGGCAATTGAAAGAGGAAGCTTAAGATAGAGAGGATAACAATCTGACGTAGACTGACCCGATAATTGTGACTTTCGCCCAGTCGTGTGCAGAGCAGCAAAGTACAAGTCTAGCTTGAGCGCGGAGCAAGCACTGCAAAAAGCGTTAGATGACTGACCGAAGTGCTGATGCTGTGTGTCCCTAAATCGGGATAGCTGGGAAGTATTGTCCAACTGCCAGTCTCCGCATCCCACATACCTAGAACAAGGTCTTCTTCGCCTACACCTTCTGGGATGTTCCTTACTAGGTAGGAGAACCTCAACGTTACTGCGTTGCTAAAGATTGTCCCTGTGGGCAATATTTCAAACGCAAGAACACTACTGTAATCCTTGTATGCATCTGACGGTGCATCACCAGCGACTATAGTAATCCTATTGACCGGCAATCCATCCGGGCTTTGAGCAGTAGTATCTTCAGAATAATCGATACTGACCCAACCGTCGAAGGGCTCAGCGCTTATCGACACAGTACCAGGCTTGATCTCTGCTTCATCTGGCAGATATCTGTCAATAACTTCACCTGCTGCCATCATCAATGCTAACGACCGATCGATATCGCGCCTGTTCATGGCTGATAAAGCCCCATTTCTGAAACGCTCAGCTTCACCGATAGCATCTTCTACGTCTGCCTCGATTTGATTTGCATCCAGTGAATCAGAATATTCTTCGAGCAGGTTTATTCTTTCATCGACTATGAGTAGTATCGTATAAGCATCTTCTAATCTAGTATGACCGCAATCCAAACCGAGGGCAACTATCGAAACAACCAGCGCACCTGCTGCAACTAGTTTAACCCAGTTCTCTCTAAGCCATTTACTGCAGTCAGTTAGGACCGATCGTTGCTTACCATCGGAGTCTTGACGATTCTTTGTTAACCCCTCATCTGGAAGCTGTTGGGGATTCGGCAAATGAGTTTTTGAATGCGACTTCTCTCTGCCAGCCTTGTACCGAGGTTTTCTTGCGTGGCTCTCACTGTGACTCTCTTGTTTAGCCGTCCCCCTCATCATACAATCCTATTGTTGTCAAACGACGTGCTCAATATAGGTATTCTTTCCACTAGGCAGATTCTAGCAGTCCTCTACATACAAAACAAGGCAGAAATGACTTCTTTGCATCTTGTTTCTACGAACTGCACCTTTTGACGATTTGTTCAACGTCAATGCGAGTGTGTGCCTGGGCGTAGATGTTCATTGAAAGCCGGGGACTGGGCAAAAGCACCTAAACTAGTCGCTAGCTCTGGGTGCTGAATATCTGGACAGTTTCTCCTCGACGGCTGCTTCGCTGATGTCTTCATCATATCGCCAGTCTAGCACAGTCACGGCATTGGCCTGCGCGAGCACCCTCTTCCGACTGTCCAGTTCCTTGCGCTCTTCAAATCCTTCTCGTCCGCCAAAATACTCAATTTCCCAGTAGTGTTGCTCACCCATGTATTCGATGGCCAGACCCAAATCAGGGATAAAAATGTCAAACCGCTGCGGATATAGCCAGGAAGGCGCGTGTTCGAAGAACACCTCCAGCGGCACGGCAACCTTTTTCACCAGTAGCTTTAGGTATGTTTCACTGCTCCATCCTTGCCCCCGCAGAGGCAAACCTATGCTTTCGCGATAACGATTCTCCGCATCCCTAGCAAATGCCTGCATATCATCAAGTTCAATGTAGTCTGGGTGAATTGACCACCCTCCCGATGGGTATGTCGTAATTGGCTCGTTTTGGGGCTCCTGTCCGTAATGTTGCCGATATCTATTCCTCAGCCAAATCGGCCGATATTGTTTCCGGAACTCGGACAGTGCTGCTCCGTGGTCATGCCGGAACTTACCATAAAGATAAGGCGCCCCATGCTGTCTCCGACGTCGCCGTCTCTCTGCTCGCCCCAGTAACGCCTCCTCCTCATCCGAGTGTGGAATCCCCAGTACAAGCTTCGCTTCCATTGACGCCAGCAATAGAAAATCCCTCTCATCTCTAATGAGCGTGCTTCGTGTCCATTCGCTCTCCGAATAATGATCCTTCAGTATCCTCGTCGTCATTTCAACCAACCTTACAATTTGTTGACATAGGTTAACCTTCCCCGCCGGTTCGGTTTCACCTCCGTGACGCTCACGCAGACATCTAATCTGGTTAAGCATGGCGTCTCGTTTCATGGGCCAATCCTGAGTCTCTATCGCACTTAGACACTCGTATATGACTTCCTCCTTCTCGTGCATGCCTTGAGCATGCAAAACCAAAGCATGGTATGCCAGCAGAGCATATCGGGCCGTAGAATTGGTCACTGTGTCTTCCATCTCCTTCAACTGGAGAGGATCGAGGAGCGCCAGTACAACCTCCGGCACACCATTGTATTTCGCTGCATCGCTGCGCCACTGAATTGCTCGTGTCACGTTAGGAAGGGGAGCCGCATAGTTCATCAGTGCGAAGTAATCGTCCCATTCGGCGATTGCAGCTCTGATCTTTCTCACGTGTCGATTATAACACGGACTATCTCATCAGCTGACACACTCTTATTCATACAGTTACAAGGTTGTGCCCCAGCAGATGCAAGCAGTCGGTTGTCCGGAACAGAGATCTGTGGAATGATTAGAGCCAAGCATACCAGCTCAGGGATCAGTTGGTATAATGGCTGAGAGGCAAGTCATTTTGAAGCAGCAACCTGTTGAATCGTTGTTTTACCAAATGAGGTCAGCTGAGGATATTACCTATGATGACCCTCCAGCGCTAGATGTTGATACGGAGACATGGAGGGGTCATTTGGAGAATGGCATTCTGACCTGTCACATGAAGGTGCACTACAGTTCCGTGGGCGACGCGCGAAAAGAGGTTGAGAGTTATCTGCGTGATTGGGAAATCAGTGCCGCTATTGAGTATGGGAGGCGTTCAATGACATTTAGCTACTGGAACGCAAGTGTAATCAAGCTAGCACCTGAAGGCGAAGGTGGCGATCTGGTTTATCTCGAGGGGCGGGCAGCATGTACTGCACGGGCAACTGCCAAACTAACAATTACACGAAGGAATTATCTACCACCGCCGGAGCTTTTTAGAGTTTCCCCTAATGTGGAAACCCTCTGGGGTAGATATGAGGGTTATCTTGATGGGAAGGAACCACTCCTAGGTATGGCATACTTCTGTCTCAGTACGATTGAGGTAAACTACGGACAAGGAAGCAGGAAAACCGCGGCTCATACCCTGAATGTGGGCCCTGAAGTGCTTGATACGCTAGGTCGGTTGATCTCTACCAAGGGGGATAGCACAGCGGCCAGAAAAGCTCCTGATCGAGGCAAGTGGCAGCCACTAAGCGGAACAGAACGCACTTGGATTGAGGCTGTGGTAAAACGGCTGATATACCGTGTGGGTGAATACGCCGGGTGTGATGATAGTAGTACTTTAGCCATAGTTGGCATGCAGGATTTCCTACCGCTTAGATGAAGGCAGAGATTACTTTCGTGGCCCGAGATAAGAAGTCACAATTCTCGGTATTGTTCAACTAAATACACCCAACAGAAACTCAGAATGTGATACCGGGAGGAGCAACGCGACAATGAGCGCTGCCCGGTCATCTTAACTGCGC
>CAZKFV010000120.1:0-3409 GCA_964552295.1 uncultured Thermotogae bacterium
CATTTTGGACGGGCATTCCGGCATTAGTCCTGAAATGGCAATCCGTCTCGGCAGAGCGTTCAACACTTCCCCGGAGAGCTGGCTGAATCAGCAGATTCAATACGATCTCTGGCAGGCCCAGCAGCGCTCCTCGAAGCTTCAGGTAAAGAAGCTGGTGGCGGCATAACAAGCCAGATTGACGGTATTCCAAAACAGCCGCGGTTTTTGAAGCCCTGATTCGCAGTGTTGGCAAGAGGTGATTGATGGCAAAGCGGAAGAAGAACCTGTCAGCCAAGTATCAGCGTTGGGTCGATGCGCGGAAGCGGTTCCACCTTTCGCACGCGCAAGTCCAGATGGCGCGTGAACTTGGCATGAACCCGGAGAAGCTTGGCGGCAAGGCAAACGACAAACAGGAGCCGTGGAAGCTTCCCGTGCCCGAGTTCATCGAGCAACTGTACTTCAAGCGCTTTGGGAAAACCCGACCGGACAACATCCGATCGATTGAGCAGATGGTGCAAGACAAGAAGGGGAAGCAAGCCGAGCGGAAAGCTCGAAAGCAAGAGGAACAGGATCGCCAACAAATCTATCCAGGCGATTCAGAAACGGCTGCGGACGTCCCTTTGCGAACGCCTGATCGGTGACTTTGGCCCGCCTGTAGAAAATTCTCATAATCTCACTACCCAGTATCATAGCCTTAGCGTAGGCTTTTGAGCGGGGACTAGATGAGTACACTCCAAATATCAATACTCCATGATCGCTTACGCGAATTGAAAGAATTGTCTGACCATCTGAATATGTCAACGGAAGAACTAGTCAGAATAGGTACTGGAGAAATTGCTACTCGTCCTTAGGAAGAGTAGCAGTGTTGGGTGAAATACATACTTGAGAAACATAGCGAACTCTACAGGCGATTAGCAGCGTAATGCGATATCTTACTCTCAACGAATTGCTTGAGCTCCTGAGGCTAGAGGATTGGAGATGAAGAGTCGGTCCAATCGGATGGCGGTTCATCTGGTTCCTTGTTGGCGCACTTGTGTTAGGCGGCACTTCAGCATTATATTATAATTGGTTTGACGGGAAATATGCTGTAGACATCGAGCACGGGATGCTCATAGCCCTGAATGCTCTTATGATAGGGGTAGGTGGTTCATATTTGGGCAGTTGTGCAGCGGTTGTGTTAACAGCATCACCTTACTACAATTGTCACTAGAGCTCTTCATTGAGAAAGAAGATTAGCAGAAAGCGATGGTTGGGTATTTGCAGCTAAGTGGTTAAGTGTAAGAAGCTTACAAGCTGGCAAGACCAGCAAAGATGTAGAGAATTTATCCTATACCGGCTGTGATATTGTATGGAGTTGCATGTGTATGAAGGTGAAGCCTAGCACTGTTTTCAAGGCTATTGTGGTTTTTCTTGCGGTAGGTTTTGCCATACCGGTGTTGTCCGATAGGAAAATCGATGGTATCTGGGTACTGAGCGCTATAGGGATATCGCTTGCAATAACAGTACTGCCGGCGATCCTCGTTGAGAGATTTAAGGGAGAGAAACAGCATGGACGCCTGGCTACATCAAGAAGAACATGGCTAAGCAATGTTGTTTTCTTTCTAAATAGAAAACCGGTGAGGCTTGTCTTTTCTAGCATTATTCTATTTGTTCTCATGACATTTCTTATTCCCAGCCTAGAAGGAAGAAAAGTGGACACTGCCTGGATAATCATCTCTGCAATCTCGGCACCTCTAGCAGCGGTATTAGCAGACTACCTTACCGATAAACAGAGGCAGAGAAATAGAAAGAATTAACATGTGCAAGATAACACAGTCTGAGTAATCCAGGAGCTTGTACCTTATTTTCCGGGAAGGCCGATCTATTTAATCTGGGGACGCATACCTTGTTTACAAGCCATGAGGCATCCTCTTACATAAACGGCTCACAAATCAGACCTCTGCATGATGAATAAGGCCTTAAGTATCTAAGTCGTGGTGCCTGC
This sequence comes from uncultured Thermotogae bacterium, assembly GCA_964552295.1. Lineage (GTDB taxonomy): Bacteria > Bipolaricaulota > Bipolaricaulia > UBA7950 > UBA9294 > M55B144. The sequence goes on from CAZKFV010000120.1 coordinate 1,964, forward strand.
TGTGAGTTGACTTGTGGATAATCGGTAAGAATAGCAGTATATCGCGAGTAGCGAACTTGCTTACTAAACCCTAGTCAAATGGGCTTGACCGCAAGCTATTCCTAAAGATTTCCACAGAACTACTGGGCAATCCACATCCAGACGGTGGACATAGTTCACGTCCTGTCAAGCAGGCATAAATAGGCTGGCATCTGCGCAACACGGCGCTCGATCCAGTGAGAAGCGCCTCGATGGATTTGTCACCTACAGGCAAGGAGTCCCTCCTTCCTCATAGTGTCAATAGGCACCCATTGTATTGATTGGGCGGGAGGATCAGGTTTAGCTTATGTATGCGTCTGCCAACTTGTCAGTCTTGTTTAATGCTACCAAGCGCGGAGCAGGAGGCGATGAATAATTGGCAACGAGCGCTTCCAAGCAGATTGATTCTACCATTTCTATGATCTAATATCTGCAAGGGCGATGAGCAATACACCGAAGGCAAGCCAGAAGCGACCTAAATGAACTATCCTGAGATAAGAGCAACAAGCTACACTGCTTTGTTTTCTTCGGTAAACCAGATACAGAAGAGGCCGGGTAGGAGGGTCCTACCCGGCCTTTGAATCTCTCTTTGAAGTGGCAATTAGTTTGATGGCACGTTAATAGTAACCGTTTCCTCTGGGACAATAGTGACATCTTCAAAGGTCAGCTGCGGATCGGTCTCTACAACAACGGAGTAAGTGCCAGCACGAAGCTCAAAAGGTGCTTCCCCTACGATACCTTCCTTAACCAGTTTTCCGGAACTGTCGTAGATACGGAAGCTTGGTAGAACTAAGTTGAAGGCCGAGAGAAGTTCGGCGCCTGTGCGAACGTCTGTGTATCGACCACCGGCTGCGTCGGCGATTGCCTGAAGCTGAAGTCGCGCCCGCGCCCCTGCAGCGTCGATATCGAACCCAACTAATAGGAAGCTTATGTCGAAGCCAGAGGCAGCAAGTTCGCTAGCTGCTGCAATGGGATCCTCATCGCATGTCTCCAATCCGTCAGTAACGAAGACAATCACGATTGGCCCCTCAATACCCTCTAGATCTTTTGGTATTTGCCGAAGCGTGTAGGCAAGTGGAGTTGTTCCACCCGTCTCAAGCCGTTCAAGTGTTGCGAGTATGTCTCCTTCCGAAACCGGCTGGATTGGTACTTCCAGATCACTTCGTTCACAGAAGCGGAACGTCCGTAGACCAACTGATATCTCCTCGGGGAGCAACTTAACAAACTGCCGTAACGCGTCCTTGCCCTGTACTATTTTGATACCGCCTTCGACCGGCTCCTCCATGCTGCCAGACAGATCTAGCACAAGCAGAATGTCCTTGGGAACCTCTGTCCCGCCAATCACACTTAAGCTTCCTATAGCTGGTTTTACAAGCAGCGTCGCCGCGCGTGAACTCACCACTCCACACTCTGCCGTAACAGACACCA
>CAZKFV010000121.1:0-68312 GCA_964552295.1 uncultured Thermotogae bacterium
TTAATCACTGTCTGGAAAATGAACTTGCAACTTCATCAATTAAGAGAAAAACGTAAGCCCCCTTCAGCTATCTGAAAAACAAGATGACCTGTTAGTAAGCTTAAAGGCTCCTCGCTGTTTACAGTGGGTAGCAAAGATTACAAAGTATAACTGACACAAACCTTTCTCTCGCCCGCTCGCTATGCTCGCTCGAGTCGCTGAGAACAGATCCTTAAAGCTTTAGACGCTCATTACTTCTTCCTTTCTCCCTGCCACTATGCGCCTGCCTGTCCTTCGGACCTGTCTGCGTGCGTACACGCACAGGCAGGCGCAGACAGGTCTCTGCGTGAGTATGCTTTTGGTCTTTCTTACTGATCAAGCATCACTGTATTACGTCTCTTTTGAAAGCCACCCTTTTAGCACAACTACCTTCAACTACCCACTCGAAACGGCGGAGAACCAAATTACAGCACCCAGGTAACGAGTGCTCAGCCGATAGAAGCTAACATGTCTATTCTGTCAACGTTCCATCAGTTGTGCCATAACCTGTCTTTAACGTAGCAAACAAGAATCGATTTCGCAACTCGGGTATGCTTCAACTCATTGAACTCCAATGAGCTATCTGCATAATATCAACAACGTTGTGATGGTAAAACCACTCTTAGTCTGTGATCAAATCATGATGCATGCAGAAATGACATGCAAGAGACAATTGCTGATAAGATAACGGTCCTTATTTTGCGCAAGTCTCCAAACACTTTGACGCAGCCTCTACCATTGGATAGAATCAGCTCAGCAAGCCAGAGTGGCGGAATTGGCAGACGCGCGGGACTCAAAATCCCGTGGCCTTCGGGTCGTGTGGGTTCGACTCCCACCTCTGGCAAAGAGAATATCACTTGGTTTTCAACAGCACCTTGCTAAACGTATAGAACAGACAGCTAGGAGCAAGGTTGTTATATGCAAAGGGCTCCATTTATTATAGCTACTCGATTCCGGCAGCCTAGATGACTTCGTGCTCAGTGCGGGCAATGATCTCGTCCTGCAAGGCTTTGCTCAAATCACAGAAGTAGTCCGAGTAGCCAGCAACGCGGACTATCAGATCCCGATAGCTATCTGGATCAAGCTGAGCTGAGTGCAAGGTCTGTGCATCGACAACGTTATACTGGACGTGGTGTCCATCAAGAGCGAAGTAGGTACGCAGAAGCTTAACGAATTTGCTTATGCCGTCAGTATCAGACAGCAGTTTCGGACTAAGCTTCTGATTGAGCAGTGTACCGCCGGTTCGCACGTGATCCATCTTTGCCGCTGAAAGCAATGCCGCCGTAGGTCCATGCCTATCAGCGCCTTGCACTGGCGATATACCTTCGGAAAGAGGACTATGTGCCCTGCGGCCATCCGGGCTCGCACCGGTTACTGACCCGAAGTATATGTGCACAGTTGTAGGAAGAAGGTTAATTCGGTACTCTCCTCCTCTCGTGTTGGGACGTCCGTCGATGGCGGAGAAGTAAGCTTCAAATACTTGCTTCATAACTTCGTCAGCGTAATCATCATCATTGCCATACTTAGGAGTATTGTTAATAAGCAGATTACGGATGGTACCGTGGCCCAAGAAATCATCTTTCATTGCAATTAGTAGTTCGTCCATCGCGACGATGCTGTTATCGAATACGTTGTACTTCAAGGCCGTCATCGCATCAGCCATCGTGCCCAACCCTACACCCTGAATGTAAGTCGAGTTGTAGCGTGGGCCTCCAGAGTGATAATCAGCACCATTACTTATGCAATCATCTATTAACACAGACAGAAACGGTGCCGGCATGTATTTGGCATATAACCTCTCGATGCTATTACTGCCTCGGATTTTCACATCGATGAAGTAGTTAAGCTGTCGCTTATACGCAGAAAAAAGCTCGTCGAACGATCCGAAATGTTGAGGGTCACCTGTCTCGATCCCGATGTTCTTTCCAGATAAGGGATCGACACCGTTATGTAACATAATTTCAAGCACCTTTGGCATGTTAAAATAGCCCGTCAGAATGTAGGCCTCTTTTCCATAGGCCCCAGTTTCGACGCAACCGCTAGACCCACCACAACGTGCGTCCTCTACAGATTTGCCCTGCCGCATAAGTTCTTGTACAATGGCATCAGCGTTGAATATAGAGGGTTGTCCAAACCCCGTGCGGATGATCTCGCCCGCTCGCATAAGAAAGCGGTCAGGGTTTTTTTTGGATACCTGGATGCGCGCATTAGGCTGTATAAGGCGCATTTCCTCGACCACATCTAAAATCAGATAACTCAGATCGTTTACAGCATCCCTTCCATCTCGCGTTAACCCACCTGGATCAACCGTAACAAAATCAGTGTACGTGGCGCTCTCTTCCGCTGTTACCCCAACCTTAGGCGGCGCTGGCTGATTGTGGAATTTGATCCAGAAAGCCTGTAAGAGTTCCTCCGCTTGGTTACGGTCAAGGCTTCCGTCCTTTGTTCCGCCTTCGTAGAAGGGCCAAAGATGTTGGTCAAGCCTGCCTGGACTGAACGCGTCCCACGTATTGAGCTCCAGGGTGACTCCTAAATGAACAAACCAGTAGTATTGGATGGCCTCCCAAAAATCGCGTGGGGCCTGGGATGGAACATGCTCGCATACCTGCGCAATTCTCAGCAACTCTTGTTTTCGCTTGGAATCATTAGTTTTCTGAGCCAGATCACGAGCCTTGTCCGCGTGCCGTTTGGAGTAAGCGATAATCGCATCAGCAGTGATAGCCATAGCAGTCAGCTCTTCCTTCTTATCGTAGGCCTGAGAGTCTACAAAGAAATCTAGATGCTCCATTGCATCCGCAATCTGATGCTTAAGATCAAGCATTCCAAGGTGATAGATTTTGTCATCCAAGACAGTATGCCCAGGAGCTCGCTGCTCCATGAACTCCGTAAACACCCCAGCAGAGAACGCATCCTTCCACTCTGGGTTCATTTGAGCAAAGAGCATCTCCCGCACTGAGCGCCCTTTCCAGAATGGAATTATCTCTTCCTCGTATATCCTGCGTGTTTCCGCTGAAACCGCAAAAGATACATTGTCTCGGGAGTTTAGCACTTCCAGGTCTTGCAAGGAGTGGCAGCATAGCTCGGGGAAGGTGGGAACAGCCTTAGGTTCTGGTCCTTTTTCACCAACAATCAACTCCCCCTCGCCAATGTAGATATGTTTCTGTTCTAACATGTACCTGAATGCAAGGGCCCTATTGATGGGGGCAGGATACCTGCCTGCTGATTGTTTGTAGAACCTTGTCATAAGCTGTGCCCGCTCAGGCGAGATGTGCGGTTTAGAACTAATACTCTCTTCGCGCAAACGCCTGATCCGTTCTGTCATAGCCATACCACTCACCTCCAATCATAACTGGTAGCTGAAAACGCCTAAATATGTCAGCAATTTCCTCTAATCTCGATCGAGACGGAGCTAGGGTTGCCTCCAGATGGTAAGGCATCCCTAATCTAGAGTACTTGTCGCCTCCAGCTCGATGATAGGGCAGAAGATCCACTGGGTAAGAATAATCAAGCCCTGCCACAAAACGTGCAATTGCATCCATGTTTTCATAAGTGTCGGTGTAACCGGGAATAACTGGTATACGCACAATTACCGGCGACTGTAATACAGCAAGCTGGTGAAGGTTCTCTAGAATCCGCTCGTTAGAAACCCCTGTGTAAAGGTAGTGCTTCTCATCATCAATTATCTTAAGGTCATAAAGAAATAGATCAGCCAGCTTGGCCACTTTCTCAATAACCTCCACGGGTGCGTATCCACTAGTATCAATTGTTGTATGAAGCTTATGAGCCTTACACATACCGAGAAGCTCGGTAAGGAAATCAGGCTGCGCAAGTGGCTCTCCCCCAGACAAGGTAACACCGCCTCCAGATTGGTCGAAGAAAGCAACATCCCTTTCTAACTCAGCCAGAAGGTTCTTCGCTGTTACTTCACGGCCAACCATCTCCAGCGCATCTGTGGGACAAGAAACGGCACAATCTCCACAGGATGTACATAGACTGCGATCTACAGAGAGCTCTTTATCGACCAAGCAGATAGCTTTTGTCTCGCATGCGGTTATACAATCGCCACACCCCGTACACCTGGCAGGGCGTACCATTAGTTCAGGATTGAGTTTCTGCCCTTCTGGATTGTGACACCATTGGCAAGATAGCGGGCATCCTTTAAAGAATGCAGTAGTACGGATACCGGGCCCATCATGCACGGCAAACCTTTTGACATCGAAGATAACCCCTACGCTCATTTGATCTCGCCTCATGACCCAGAAACTTAACCATTATTACCTAATTATACTTCACTTTCAATCCTTCTCAGACATTCACGGTCCAGACCGTTTTCAAGATGTTTATAATATGGATTGATAGAACCTTTTTTGGGCTTCCGTTTGTGACAACCGTAGAATCACACTGTGGATCTTAATCCCGCACGCAGTCAGGGCTAGGCGGAATCAACGGTCATTGCAGTCGGGTACTTGCTGTCAGCGGGCCGGGTAGCATCCCCATCCAGCATCAGGTACCCATCATTTCTGTAAAACAAACGTAACATCTAAATCCAACTGGTACACATAAACTACAGGCAAGAGCCAACCTACTGGTTACGTAGAGGCCGATGAGTAAATGAGTTTTCCATCTTTGGTGGACAGTGTATGTTTCAATAAGCGCATTGTACATGTATAATCCCTACACTACAGGTTACGGAACTCTTGTTTGGCTAACATTGATTAACTTGCCAACCTCTTCTGGTTCAGATATCGAAACCATCTTGGCGTCACAGTTTTTTCCTAGCTCGGCGGTGATTCATACCTGATCGATCAGTCGCGTCGATCTACGTCCCACAAACCTTCGCTGAACTCAAACACCGCTGATTGTACTTGCACTCTATTGGCTCCCTTCACGCAATCTAGCAGTACTTCAATCCTGCTGTGTCCCCTTGATAGACCTCGTACCCGCCACCTGTGCGTACCAGGCCTGGCATCTGCCAATATCTCCGCTCTAAGCAAAACGGGTGCTTCTCATATTGTAGTCTACCTAGCTTTTCCCTCAAGGAGTACAAAAAGAATTACACAAATACCTCAAGGCAAAGCTTATATAATGACGCCACAGCTACGGTGCTGCCATTCAAATAAGGCTGATAACTACACTGATAAGGACTAAGTCACAGAATAGTCCTCTGACTCAGGAAGAAAATCCTCACATTAATCCTCTATTGTTATCGCTCCTTCTGGACACGAGGTTTCGCATACTCGGCACTCTATACAACCTTCCATTTCATTAGAGATGATCAAATTGGCTTCTCCGTGACCCTTCTGCTCTACCTCGTTATGAAACTTGTCCACCGCTTCTTTGTTATCCACCTCCGAATCTATAGCTTTGCACCAGGTTCCATTGCTGCTCATCTCCAGGATGTCAACTGGACATGCATCCACGCATTCGCCTTCACCTTTGCACTTACTGTAATCAAAAACCACCTTCGCCATTATCGTTTCCTCCTTTTGTTGTATCCGCTGCCATGTTAACCTGTTTTTTAGCTTACTGCCAAGTCTAGCCCATTAAATATCTAAAAAGTAAGTTATGCCACAAGAAGTATTCCGTCTGACCATTGCTATTTTGCATAGCCGCATTTTCAAAGCTCACAGAGATCTGGCTGCTTGGGCCCATTTTCTAAGCATGCTGCAAGGCGGAAGACAAGTCACGAAACCAGATGCCACTGCCTTACCAGAGAGAATCGCGGTTAGAAGACTTCACAGGAAGTGATCGAGATGAGAGTTAATGAATCAAGACTGATTTGGGTTTATTGTAGCTTTAAAAAAACACTTACACAACTGCCGCTCACCAACACCGCGATAGCTCTATGAGTTAGATAGATTAAGAAACCCAAGATATTTAAGCTATTCCTTATCCTTGCCCCACGGGCGCGATTTCTCATCTCGTGCCTTCCGGCTACGTCGCAGGTACGTTGGGATATCGAAGTCATCGAGGCCGCGAAGTTTCTCATTTTGCATCTTAGCAAGCATCGTCTCATTTCCCAAAGGCGATCCTTCTTCTTCTTCTCCCGGACGAAGCACAGCGAAACCAGTAGCAATAACAGTAAGCCTTACTTTTTCCATCCCGTCACGAATTGCTGTCCCAAATATGATATCGGCGCGATCAGACACAGCTTCACGGATCAGAGAGGCTGCCTCCGTAACCTCCTCCAACGTAAGATCGTTGCCCCCGGTGATGTTCATTATCACTTTTCGCGCACCCTTAATTGAAGCGTCCAAAAGAGGCGATAAAATGGCTTTCCTTGCAGCTTCTTTCGTTTTTCCCTCGCCTTCGCCTTCGCCTATCCCCATCATTGCAGTACCAGCGCCACGTATTACGCTTTCTATATCTGCAAAATCCAGATTGATCATGCCTGGCACCGTTATCAAATCAGATATCCCTTCTACCCCTTGGCGCAGAACCTCATCCGCCATCTCAAAAGCACCAGTTATCGGCATGTCATTTGGGGCTACTTTTAGTAGCTTATCGTTGGAGATAGTTATCAGAGCATCAACTTCCTGAGACAAACGGGCAATTCCAGCCTCTGCCTTTTCAGCCCGAGCTAGCCCCTCAAATGAAAATGGCCTTGTCACAATCGCTGCAGTAAGAATGTTGGCTTGCTTGGCTACGGACGCAATGACAGGAGCTGCTCCGGTTCCTGTCCCCCCTCCCATCCCGCAGGTAATGAATACCATATCTACATCGGTGAGCAGGTCCGCGATCTCCTCGTGACTTTCCTCCGCCGCAAGCCTTCCAATTTCTGGATTTCCGCCTGCACCTAGACCGCTGGTTAGCTTACGGCCAATTTGAAGCGTGCGATTTGCCTTTACAACCTCGAGCACTTGCGCATCAGTGTTTACAACGACAAATTCTACATCACTGACACGATCGCCAACAAACATTCGATCGACGGCATTTCCACCTCCGCCGCCAACCCCAACAACCATTAGTCTTGCCGGAGGTGTAAGGAACTTATCTTCTGCCATTGCCATTTCTCCTAACCCCGGAAGAAGCGGTTGAACCAGTAAAAAAGCTTATTAATCAAAGACGGCTTTTTTCTCTCATATTTCCTCTTAGAAAAGTCCTTTGCTTCCACAGCGTAGCGCAAGAGACCAATCGAGGTCGCGTAAATTGGGGACTCAACAATGTCTCGCAAGCCATGGATCCCCTGTGGTATTTTTCCACGCCGTACAGGAATCCCGTACCGCTGCTGCGCAAACTCAGCTATCCCATCCAAGAGAGAAGTTCCCCCAGTGAGGACAAGCCCTGCTGGGACTAAGTCACGGTATCCAGCGTCCTCAACTTCTTGCATCGCCAGATCAAGAAGTTCCTCAACGCGCGGTTCTATTATCTTGGCAAGTTTTTTCTTAGAAACTGTTTTCTTCTCATCTCCGCCAATGGTGGCCACTTCAATTTTCTCATCCTCACCAACGCCTTCAACCAAAGCTGTTCCAGCCTGCTTCTTTATGAGTTCGGCCTCTTCAATTGGAGTCTGCAAACCCACTGTAATATCGTTTGTAATATGTTCCCCAGCAATAGGGATAACCTTTGAGAACCAAATATCCCCACCCCGAAAGACACTAATATCAGTTGTTCCGCCACCAATATCAAGCAGAATGACCCCAAGCTCCTTTTCGGCTGATGAAAGCACAGCAAGGGACGAGGCGATCGGTTCTAACACGATCTGCTTTATTCCTACGCCAAGCGACTCAACACAACGCACTAGATTATGCACAGCTGTAATAGCTCCGGTAACAATATGAACATCAACTTCCAGTCTCGTGCCAGTCATCCCAACAGGATCGGTTATCCCGTCCTGTCCATCCACAATATATTGGCGTGGAATTACATGTATCATCTCACTAGCCGGTGGTAACTGGATCGCTTGTGCTGTTTCCACAACCCGATTGATGTCTTCCTCCATGATTATCCGATCAGGGCGGTTAATCGAGACAGTGCCGCTATTGTTAATTGAGCTGATGTGCTTACCGGCAATGCCCACGTAGACAGTGTCTATTTTGACATCGGCCATATTCTCCGCCTCTTCAATTGCCTTCCTTATGGAAGAGATCGTGCGGCCGATATCAACAACCACTCCCTTTTCCAGCCCGTGCGATTCCGCCTTGCCCATGCCGATTATTTCTATCATTCCATCGGCCACATTGCCGACCAGGGCAACGACTTTAGTTGTGCCAACATCAAGGCCGACTACGACTCTTTCCTTGGTCATCTGTTCACCACCTTACGGGGCACTAGTATCGCCTCACCCCCAAATCTTAGATCTATTATTCGATAGCTCTCGAGTTTGACCGTATTCAGAAGCGCCTCTAACTCATCAATCCGATCCTCAATCTGACTCAGTGAACCGAGAATTATCTCTCCCTCATCATTCGTGTACATCCTAACTGCGCTAGGATCAGAGAAATCAATGCTTGCAAAAACCTCACTGCCAAGGTCCCTAGCACGTAGGTAATCAAGTACATGAACTATATCTAAATCGATAACTCTCCTGCCCAAGGCGCCCTCAGAAACACCTACTCCGTTTAACCGAACTAATTCTGAGCCAACTTCCTTGGTATATCCAACAATCACCCCATCTTCCCCAACAACCATTGCTTGACTTGAATTGTTGCGATCAACAACAAGCGCTACGGGGGCCCTTTCTTGGACGGTAATCTCAAGAGTATGGGGGTACAATCTTCGAAAAGTTACATCCATTATCCAAGGAAGTTGTACTAGGGAAGTCCTTGCGTCTATAAGCGGAGCACGCAACAGGTTAACACCCTCCTTAATACCAGAACTATCTCTAATCTGCTCGACAGATGTATAGTAATTGCCTTTTACTACAATTCGATGCAGATCAAAAATGTTTACCCAGGGAGTATACAGGGCGATGATGGCAGCAGCGATAAGAATCCCCCCTATTACGGCAGCCCAATGAACAACATTTCTCGGTTTCCCCTCGTTCACCCGTCAACGACCTCAATCTCCAATTCAAGCAAGATATGAAAACTCTTATACACCTTTTGGCGCACAATGTCAATTATTTTGCTAATCTCAGCCGCGCTTGCTCCCCCCATGTTGATAAGAAAATTGGCGTGTATGTCAGACACCTTGACCATTCCAACTTGAAATCCCTTCAAACCAGCACGCTCAATAAGGTTACCAGCGGAGTGCCCAACTGGATTCTTGAAGACACAGCCGGCGCTGGAAAAGGAGATTGGCTGCGTAGCCGCACGTCGAGCCAAGATCTCGTGGCCATCAAATTGCTTTCCAGAGAGGGAAAGCCAGGCTCCCAAGACAGGAATGCGTTCCTTGAGTATCGAAGTACTGCGATACGAGAACCCACAATCATCTTTTCCAATAGAGCTTATATTCCCATTGGCTGACAGAACCTTTACTCGCTTTACTACATTTTGGATTGAGTTTTCAGAGATGCCCGCATTCATCACCAGGGCGCCGCCCAGAGTTCCAGGAATACCGGCAAGAAAATCAAGTGAGCTACACCCAATTGTGTGCGTGATAGATATCAGTTTTGCAAGTGGAGCTCCACAATCAGAGAACACGTATTCATCATGCAGTCTAACCCTATCCATTCTCACAGTAGAAATCACAAGGCCAGCAAAACCTTTGTCAGAAAAGAGTAAATTGGAACCGTTTCCAATGATGATATAAGGTACATCGTACTTATGACTGTATTTAACCGCCCGAACCAGAGAAAGACTGCTTTCAGGAAGAAAGAAAAGGTCAGTAGAACCGCCTATTTTTATTGTAGTATGATTATGTAAAGGCTCGTCAGTCCTTACCTCGCCTGATAGACGCTTAAGGTTTGCCAGTAAAGCATCTAAATTGTGCAGAAACTCCCTTCCTCGAGAAAACGAGACAGACTTGTGGTTACCGTCCATATATCACCCGCTCCGAAGCTTATGATGAAATCGCCTGGTTCTATATATCGCTTAAGGAAGGAAAGAACCTCTTTCTTATTCTCTATAAGGAGCGGAACTTTGCCAGTTTTCTCTGTTATCGAGTCTACTACTGCTTGTGAGGAAACCCCTGGAATAGGTAGTTCATGAGCAGGATAGATGGGTGTTACAATCACGGTATCTGCTAACTGGAATGCGGTTCCAAATTCCCTCCCGATTTCCCGAGTACGGCTGTATCGGTGAGGCTGAAAAACAGCGACAATTCTACGGTTAGACCAACCAGAGCGAATCGCCTGCAGGGTAACCTCAATTTCCTCTGGCAAGTGAGCGTAATCATCCACAACGGTTACGCCGTTTTCTTCTAGAAGCTGAAAGCGCCTTTTGGGAAGCCGAAAATCGGCTAGAGCATTCGCGGCTTCCTTCAACGGAACCCCGGCAAGGAAAGCCGCCCCAATTGCACACAATGAGTTTCTAACGTTATGATCGCCAGGTGCCGGTAGAAACACCTTTGTCACATTCCTTCCCCGGAACATAAGATCAAAGGTGGTATGGAAATGGTAATGCGAAACATTTACAGCCCGCAGTTCAGCATACTGGTATGTACCAACCGTCAAGGCAGTGGGAATCTCAGAAGCAAGTAAGCGCACCGCAACATCATCTATAGCCAGTACCGACTTCTCCGCCTGCATGACGTATTGCCTGAAGCTCTCCTTGATCGATTCTAGAGAATGGTAAGTACCCAAGTGGTCACGCCCGATGTTATTGAGCACAGCAATGGTTGGCCTAATGGCAAGGAAAAGGCCATCACTTTCATCAACCTCGCTGATAAAGACCTCACCTGATCCAAGGTGTGAGTTTCCTCCCAATCCAGGACAGTGCGCGCCAATCAGGTAGCTGGGATCTTTGCCTGTATCGCGCATGATGGTAGCTGTCATTGCCGTAGTAGTTGTCTTGCCATGTGTGCCCGCAACGCCTACGCTTGTGTACCCATCGAGAACATGGGCGAGTGCATGTAGACGGTGCACCACCGGGAGCCGCAGCTTAAGAGCTGTCTGTACCTCAATGTTCTCAGAGGGTATCGCAGATGAAACGATTACTTCATCCACTTTTTCGTCTACAAGCGAGGCATCATGTCCGATATGGATCGCTGCCCCAAACCGTTCTAGGCTATCTGTCTCCTCGTTTCCATGCAGATCAGACCCCGATACATGACTGCCGGCCGCAAGCATCACCGCGGCAAGTCCACTCATACCCGCACCAGATATTCCGACGAAGTGGTAACGCTTGCTAACGCCAATCACGTTCTCCCCCCTTCTACAACAGCAACTACCTCGCCTAGCATGGATGCAGCCGCGTTCCTATTCCCCATACACATAGATCTTTCTGCCATCAAACTAAGCCTCTGTTTATCTCTTATCATTTGTTCGATTAGTTGTGCCAATCGACGATCAAGAAAGTTGTCCTCTTCTATAACTGCGCAACCTCTTTTATCTCCTAGCACACGGGCGTTAGCTAGCTGATGCCCATCAGCTGATTTTCCCAACGGAATAAGGATGGATGGCTTTCCGCAGGAAGTTATCTCTGCTAGAGTAGAAGCCCCTGCCCGGGATACGACAAGATCAGCAACGGCAAACGCGTCCCCCATCCTTTTGATATAGGTCTTACAGACAATATTTGTTACCCCAGCAGCAGCAAGCTCAAGCTCAATCATTGAAGTGTCTGCAAGCTTACCAGTGACAAGAAGAACCTGTATATCCTTGTCTCTAGCGATTTGCTCTTTGTTCTTTCTCACGGCGTTTGTTAACGCAGACGAACCATTCGATCCACCGAAGACAAGCACCGTTTTCTTATCTTGCAAGAGGCCAAAGCTCTTATAGACTGCTGGCGTTCGCCGTGCCACAAAGAATTCGTTACGAACAGGGTTCCCTGTAGTAATAACATTTCGTGCTGAGGAGAATTGCGCCTTAGTCTGTGGGTAAGAGATCAACACCTTGTCCACAAAGCGGGCAAGAAGGCGATTTGTCAGCCCAGCCAAAGCATTCTGCTCATGGATTAGCGTACTGATTGGCAGAATCTTTCCAAGAATAGATGCAAGAAAGACAGGGGGGAAGGATGCGTAGCCCCCCATTCCTATCACCACATGAGGACGGAAGAGCAACAGCACTATACCGGTTTGCAGAAACGAGATTACCAGCAGGATAAGAGCTCCGAGATTTTGAAAAGCGTTTCCTCGCTCAAGTCCCTGAACATGAATAGGAAAGAATGAGATCTGACGATATGATGGTAGAACCCGGGCCTCGATACCTCTCTTAGTACCGATATAACCCACCTTTACTTCACTTCCATATTTCTGGAACTGTTCTATCATCGCCAACGCAGGGTAGAAATGCCCCCCAGTTCCCCCACCAGCGATCAGCACGCGCATCACTTACCTCCTTGCTTGGAAACGTTAGCTAGAACGCCCACCATCATTAAGGTAACAAGAAGGGAAGACCCTCCATTACTGATAAAAGGAAGCGTGAGGCCGGTAACAGGTAGAAGGCCTACGACAACGCCAAGATTTAGAATAACTTGAAAGACAATGGAAAACCCGATTCCAAAAGCAAGTAGTTGCCCAAATCGATCAGCCGCATTGTTAGCAATCGCAAAAGCTCGCCAAGCAAAGACCACATAAAGCAGAAGCAATATACCCCCCCCTACCAACCCCATCTCTTCTGCTGTTATGGAGAAGATGAAATCGCTCTGTGCCTGAGGCAGATAGAAGAGTTTCGCTCGTGATGCCCCAAGCCCTCGCCCAAAAAAGCCTCCCGAGCCAATCGCTACAAGTGACTGAATAGTCTGATACCCGGATGATGTGCTGTACTCCTCTGGATTCAGGAAAGACAGTATTCTCGCCAGTCTATAGGGGGCAATCCGAACAGCAACAAATACCAGCGGCAGGCTTGCCATTCCTACCCCAAGCAGATGGCTAACCTTTGCCCCACCAACAAACAGCATCACGCCAGTCAACGCGGCAAGGATTAGCGTCATACCAAAGTCAGGTTGATTTATGGTGATTGCAGCAAGTACAAGCAAGACCAAGACGAACGGAAGCACACCTTCTACAAACGTAGTCATTGATCCCTTCTTTCGCGTTATGGTAGCTGCCAAGTACGCAACAAGCGCGAACTTACAAAGCTCCGTTGGCTGCAGCACAAGAGGTCCGATGTTCAACCAACGACCATCGCTAATCCCGTTCAGGGGAAGGATGGTAAGAAACGTAAGCCCGATAGCGCCTACGAGAAGGATGTCATCTAGCTGCTGCAAGATGTGGTAATCCAGATAACTGAACAAGACCAGCAGTGCAATGCCCAGGATCGCAGCAATGAGCTGTCTCACGAGAAGATGCGTATCTACTCCATAATGATGAAGGGAAAACGGAGCGCTAGCACTATAAACCATAATCAACCCGTAAAGCAACAGAAGCGCTGCCGATAGCAAGATTGTGCGGTCGATCTGTCGGTCCAATTCTGTCTCCTTGTATCCCTTTCTACCTCGCCACTGTTACATCACAATGGATACGCCACTTGTCCTGGAAACGGAAGGAAGGATGTCGGAATATAGGCGAGAATTCGCGTTATGGATATGAGACGTTTGACCCTACAGGAAACCAGACTCGCGTCGCTGGCGAACGCTTACAAGTTGCGAGAACCTCTCGCCACGTTCGATGTAATTTGCGTACTGGTCGAAGCTTGAGCAGGCAGGAGAGAAGAGAACTGTATCTGAAGCATGTGCCTGCTCCAAAGCACATTTTAACGCTTGATCTAGGGTAGAGCATAGGGTTGTACGAAAGTAACCCGTATCACGTATGATACTTTCGATAAACGATGCTCCCTCCCCAAAGAGGGCCACGTGGCGAACATCATACCTGATTATCGCATTTGCCAGATCTGCATAGCCCCCTTGCTTATGCTTTCCGCCGAGTATTAGCACGCACCTGCCAGGAACGCTTTCAAGTGCAGTGATAGAAGACGCAGCATTGGTGGACTTCGAATCGTTGATTATCCTTATCCCTTCAATAGAGGGTTCCTGTTGAAGACGATATGGAAGATGAAATAAGTGATCTAACTCTTCTAACCTAATTGCTTCTACATCAAGCCCAGGAACTACCTCTTTACAACATGCGATTGCTGCGCGCAAATTGCAGAGATTATGAGGAGCAAGCTTTTCAAATAGATCCCCTCGGGGAAGACTGATGTCCTCTATATAGACCTTACGCGCTATTAGGTTTTCAGTAGGTATTGGCAGCTTACGCCTTAGAATTGCGACATCTGATATACCCTGTCTTAGATAGATGCTAGATTTAGCAGCAATGTAGTTGTCCATTGTTTCATGCCAATCTAGATGGTCGGGTGATATGTTCAATAAACAGGCAACGTATGGATGAAACAGCCTGCTTTGTACAAGTTGGAAGCTGCTGACTTCAAGTACTATGACATCAGGCGAATTATCCACAACAGAAATTAGTGGAGTGCCTATGTTGCCCACTGCCTTCGCGTTTATACCCGCCTGCTTAAGTATTCCTTCTATTATGCTCACCGTTGTTGTTTTACCGTTGGTTCCAGTAACAGCGATAAGTTTGTTCCAATCTGTGAGCAAAAGCCAAGCAAAATCGATTTCGGAGAGAATTGTAATTCTTCTTCTTCTTGCCTCCTGCAGAATAGGAATATCAGGTCTCACTCCAGGGCTTAGAACGATCATGTCCGCTGCTTCTAAACACCGCAGGCTGTGGCCTCCTTGTTCATAGGAAATACCACTTTCGGACAAATTATCTTCATCAGCTTTTTTCAGATCTCCGTTTTCGCTAACAAAGACACTTAATCCATGATTGTGAAGATATGAGGTAAGCGCACGCCCCGTCATACCGTAGCCAATTACGGTGACCTTCTTAATCTCTTTCCTAGCAATCCTCACCTAAAGCGTCCTCGATTCGCTCCTCCAGGATCAAATCATGCGAAAATGCCCGTATCTGCAAAGCCATACGCGCTACATCATACAATGCTGCCCTGGGAATTGTCCCCACAATCTCACTTCCGATCACCTCTACCCCTCGTCGTGACGCTTCTAGCTTGACGAGGTCGAAAACCCTCAGAACAGGCGTTTTCTTGAAGTTAGTTAGGTTCATGGACACTTGGACTATGCCCCTATCTGCTAGAGTAAGCCCAAGTGCCTTCACGTAACGCAGACCTCCACTTGAGAAACGCACAGCACTGGCTATCTCCCTTGCCACAGTGACATCAGACGAAGCTAATTCAATGTTGTAAGCAATAAGAAATTCCCGCGCACCCACCGCCACAACTCCCGCTGTAGGGTGAACCTTAGCTTCACCGTAATCTGGTTTCCATTCGGCACGCGCAATCTTCTCTGTGAACCCTTCGAACTCTCCCTTTCTGATCTCAGCAAGGTTACGACGATAGTGGCTTGTAGCCGCCTCTTCATAAAGGTATACAGGTATCCCAAGATCCTTTGCTATACGTTGCCCAACAGTCCTGGAAAGGGCTACGCAATCGCCCATAGTAACCCCGCAAACCGGTATAAATGGAATTACGTCAACAGCTCCCATGCGGGGATGCTCACCGGAATGTAGATTTAAGTCGATCAACTCAGAGGCTTTCTTAGCTAGCGCAACTACCCCCTCCGCTAAGCCCTGGGCTTCACCAACAATAGTGATCACAGACCGGTTATGATCCGGATCCATACTCAGATCAATCACCTTTCTGCCACTGCCATTAGCTGCATTAGCTATAGACTCCACTATGTCCCTGTCACGTCCTTCACTCACATTAGGAACACATTCGATCAGTTTATTCCACGTCATCATGTACCTGTGTGACAAGTGAGATTATAGCAAAAGCAGCCAGTTCATCGTTCACTTTCGCTTCAACCTCTGCTTTCACTAAGCTTTGGCGAGCTTTGAGCGATCTTGCCGTAAGTATCAATTGATCTCCAGGCACAACTTTACGACGAAAGCGAGCCTGATCTACTCCAACAAGATACCCTTCACCACTCGCCTGAGACGTCAACAGAAAAGCAGCCGTTTGAGCCATTGCCTCCAGGATAAGGGTGCCTGGCATAACCGCTGGCAGTGGCTCAGGAAAGTGCCCTTGGAAAAAGGGCTCGTTGATCGTGACGCACTTCAGTGCCACGACAAGCCCTTCCTCCTCTTGCAATATCCGATCTATCATCAAGTAAGGATAGCGTAGGGGCAAGGTTCTACGTATCCCTTCCAGATCCCTAGTCATAAGCACTTACAGGTAACTGGAGAGCTCTTCCTTAACAAGCTGAGTGATGTCCTCGATCTTGTCAGTGTTGCGATATACTATAACGTTCTTCGATCGCAGCACTATATCATAACCTTCTTTATCGGCGATTTTGTTAGCCGCTTGTACTATCTTAGCTGTCGCAGCCTGCGTCAGTAGCTGATCAAGCTGACTGAACGCATTCTTTACCTGAGTGTAACGGTTATCAACTTCGGTGGCATCAACAACCCCCACACGTACAGTAGAAACCAAGTTTTTCATCTCATCTATTACAGGTTGCGCCTCATCCTTCAGTAGCTGTAGATCAGTCTTCATATCAGAAAAGCCTGGCGATGCAATCATCTTATCAATCGTTCCCATATCTATGTTTAGTTGAGCCTGCAATAGCTCCACCTGCAATTGCCTGTACTGTGCATCATACTCATCCTTGGATATCGTGCTCGCCATATACTGCTGCTGCAACTTGGTTATCTCTCCCTGCTTATCAACAGCTAACTGCCTTAGATCACTAACCGCATCCGTAAATACTTTAAACGCATCCTCTGCGCTGATGTAGGCCATATTTAACGATGTGGCCGGCCTGTTCTCCAGGTCCTCAATTCTACCTGTAAGATCCCTTATTTCTGCACTATTGTCCGGTCCTTCTCCAGAAGGCATCACAAACGGAAGCACGATGGCGACCACCGCAAGCACAATAGCAACAACTGATACTACAAGCGTGTTCTTTGACATTCTTTTCCTCCTTATCGTTAACGGCGTCCTAGATTATAAGATCCAATCCTTCTTCTGTCATCTTAGAACATTGGGCTGAACCCGAAGTCGAACGTGGGAACCCAGCTCATGTCTTTTCCCAACACCCATGCTGCATCCAACCTTACGTATATTCCCGCCGCTTCAATTCCAAGCTCTATCCCGAACGATCCCTTTGCCGATGAAAGCGTAACCTGGTCCAGTGATGCTCCTGCATCCAAGAAAAGAACACCCGTCAGCCCTTCCACTATTGCAAGCCTATACTCGAAGTTACTATATACAAGTCTACTTACCGAACTGACGGTTGTGCCCCTGATTGTTGCCGCCCCGCCCAGGCTATATGCCTCAGAGGCCGGGATATTTGATCCCCACCCAGCGGCAAGCCGCACCGCAAAGACCTGGTCACGCTCGCTTACAAAGGGAAGGTTGCTGTACAGCTGAGAAAACTTGATCCAACTAATGTTAACCTTGGTGTAGCTAGGCCCTGGAGCAAATCCGCCTGCTTTCTCTAAAGATATCGATCGCCTATTGCCGGAGGTAGGAAAAAATGGATTACGGACGTCGTCATAGCTGATCCCAGTAGTAACAGAATTTACGGGATAGGTTATTTGATCCTTTGAAGAGGTAACTTCCTCATGCTTGAAAGAAAGGTTTAAGGTAGTGAAATCGACAACGGGGTAACTGACCGATCCAGAAGCACCTATGGTGAGATATGTTGTTGGAGAGTCATCGTTCACCTCTCTTTCATCGGTCTGACGATACAGGTCTAGCCCGACCCGCTCAAAGCCGCGGAAAAACGCAACGGTGCTGTAGCCGAGGTTCCAGGTTGCGCTCTCATCGTTTATCAATCCGCGCGCAAACGAGAATGAAAGGTCCTGCCCCGTACCAAATAGGTTCTTCTGGCTGTAGTCAAGCTTGCCGACTAGCCCCCCACTCGGCGGAGAAAATGCTATCGAACCGTTTATTCCGCCGAGCTTCTTGCTTTCTACGACGGAGACTGAGACATCAACCTTTCCATCTACCCACTGGGGATCGACATTGACCGAATTGAAGTAACCCAGCGACATCAGTTCCTGGTAGTACACCGCAAGCCGATTCCTGTTAAAGACATCCCCTGGCTTAAGACCGAAGACTTTACTGATCACGTATGTCTTCGTCTTTTCGTTCCCAGCAATGTTCACCTCGCCTATCTCCCCTTCCTTAACAACTACTGTGAGTTTCCCATTCTCAACCGGGCCTACTTCAAATTCCACCATGACATATCCGTTGCGATAGTAAAGATCAAACAGTCCCTTCAGCAGACTTAGTAGTTCGTAATTGTCTATCTCATCCAGCGCAACTTCACCCACAGTTGCCGCAGTGATCTCCCAAGGAAAAACGGTAACTCCCGCTATATTCAGACCGCTAATCGAAATCGGGTCATCGATCAGCACCCGCTCAGTCAGTGACCATAATAAGCGCACCGAATCCGCTGTTGCTCCCTGTTGTGCCTTTACATCCACGTTCGAGAAGTATACAGATGCCTGCAACCGCGACACCACTTGCTGAATAGGGGCGCTCTTTAAGCATTCCCCCAGAGGCAACTCGATCATATCCTCAGCGACGCTTTCAGGCACCGATGATAGCCCCGTCACTATGTTGCCGGTTACCTTTCCCTCTACGATCTGTACTCTGAGAGTCTCTCCGGGGGTCACACGGCCAATGGATACCAATACGTATCCCTTATCTTCGTAAGCGTCTATTATGGCTTTCAAGCCATCATTTAAGGAATTGTTGTTCAGAACCTTGTCCTTTTTTACCCCTTTGTCTCGCAAGATTCTGCGCGCTTTATCACTACTCATAATGGGCGCCCGAAAAAGCGTTAGGCCAAACAGGTTAAACTCCTCGGTATTAGCATTCCCTGTAATCTCTATTTCCTTGACCACAGGATTTTCTGTCACGCTGAAGGTCAATACTGCATCATCACTAACCTCAGGAATGACATCGCTAAACCAGCCAAGGTCATAGATTGCTTGTGAAGCCGCCTTAAGCATTTTGGAGGTGATTTCATCACCTACGTTAAATGGTACAACCTTCATTATGTCAGCCGTTTCAATTTTCTTATTCCCATCTATTGCTATTTCCGTTATTGTTATCGGCAAATCAGCCGCGAATACGTTAAGGCCAACGCTCAGAAGACATGCCAGCACAAACAAAAGCTTGCTTCTCATCATTCCTCCTTAATGGTGATGGCCTGAAGGGCCAATCTACACAACAGCAATACATCCGCTAACTATACAAACCGAATGTGTGGTTTCTGTGAATCATGTTACTTGTTTATGATAACAGATCAAAGAGAACTATCACTAGCGCGATACTGGATCGCCTCCGCAAGATGCGCACTTCTTATTGCCTCCGAGTTATCAAGATCAGCTATTGTACGAGCTACTTTAAGGGTGCGGGTATATGCTCGGGCACTCAACCCTAAGCGCCTGATTGCTAGTTTGATAAGGTCTTTTCCTTCATTATCAAGGGCGCAATAGGTCTCGATCGCCTTGGTGGACAGCTGCGTATTAGTGAATGTACCCTTCTTGTCTCGGAACCTGCTAAGCTGTATCCTCCTTGCACGCATTACCCTTTCCTGCGCCATCAAGGAGCTTTCTCCTTGAGGTCGAGCGAGAAGCTCTTCAGTAGTTAGTCGTGGAACCTCCACGAACAGATCAACACGATCGAGAAATGGCCCGGATAATCTTCTGCGATAACGCTTGATCTCGCTTATCGTGCATGTACAAGGCTGCGTGTGATCGCCAAGGTGCCCGCAAGGACAAGGGTTCATTGCTCCTATCATAGTGAAGCTAGCTGGATAACGAATTGATACTCCTGCACGGGACAGGAGAATTGACCTGTCCTCAAGTGGCTGACGAAGTGTCTCTAGAACATGTCGCTCAAACTCGGGGATCTCATCCAGGAATAGTACACCATGGTGAGCAAGGGTGATCTCTCCTGGCCCAGGCAAACCATGACCACCTCCCACCATACCCGCATACGAGATCGTGTGATGCGGAGCGCGAAAAGGAGGCAAGGTGATTATTGGCGTCTCTGGAGCTAGCAGACCAGCTATGCTGTAGACACGCGTAACCTCTAGAGCCTCCTCGAAAGAGAGTACTGGAAGAATCCCCGGAAGACAGTGAGCAAGCATGCTCTTACCTGCCCCCGGAGGCCCGCTCATCATCAGATTATGTCCTCCTGCAGCAGCTATCTCTAAGGCCCGCTTCGCAATTTCCTGCCCCTTTACATCGGATAGATCAAGCTTGACCGCAGTTCTTCCCCGCTGGAAGAGCGCTTGTTTATCTACTACAGATGGTAAGATGGGTGCAAGGCCCGCAATGAAGGCTGCTGCTTGTGCTAAGCTTTTTACTGGATAAACAGGAAGACCATCCACAAGAGCTGCCTCAGTTGCATTTCCTTCCGGAACCACCAACCCGTCATACTTAGAATTGGAACTCATCATTGAAATCGCAAGGACCCCCGGCACAGGGCGCACCTCTCCATTCAAAGATAACTCACCAACAATGACGTATCGCCGCTCTGTGGAAACAATCTGCTGAGAAGAAAGCAATATAGCTAAGGCGATCGGAAGATCAAAACCAACGCCCTCCTTTCTCAGATCAGCAGGGGCCAGATTTGCCGTAATCCTCCTTGCCGGGAAAGAGAATCCGGAGTTTTTGATAGCCGAGCGAACTCTCTCTCTGCTTTCACTCACTTCTTTTTCTGGAAGTCCCACCACTTGAAAAGCAGGCAAACCACCAGTTACATCGCATTGAATCTCAACAGACCGAGCGTCGATCCCTACGACAACACTGCTCACAAGGTTGGAGTACATCTGTCCTCCAACTGAAAAGCATTCTTCAGCAATTTGACCTTACCGTTCTGGATGGTGACAAGGTCAAACCTAACTGGAAGGTCAGTCTGTACCTTGGAAAGATACATCCGGCTAGCAGCTACTATTCTCCGTTGTTTGTGCAGAGTAAGCGCCCCCTCAGCCCCGCCATAATCTGATCTGGTGCGTGCCTTGACCTCTATGAACGCAAGGGTGTCACCATCGCGAGCGATGACATCGATTTCACCAAAGCAACATGTCCAATTACGCTCTATAAGAGCATACCCATGTTTTTTCAAGTACCGACAAGCTGCTTGTTCCCCCTTTTTACCGATTCCATCACTTTTCTTCATTGTCTATTCTACATTATACCAAAAGAACAGCTCGCTGAGCGAACAGCCCACATGTCTGTTGTGGAAAACTGTCTTAAGCGCTATAATTATTGATAGATGGAAGGGAAGAAGAGCCGATGGGTATAATCATCAACAATGTAGTCGCTTCAATCGGTAAACAGAGAAGTATCAAGCGCGTCAACCTACGCATAGAAAACAAGGTAATATCGGGTGTTAGCGAAAGTGTATTACCAGCGGCCAGCGATTTTACAGTGATAGACGGAGAGGGAAAATTTGCATTTCCTGGAATGGTAAACGCCCATAGTCACCTTCCAATGAGTCTTTTCCGCGGGTTAGCAGATGATTTGCCGCTTAGCTCTTGGCTGAAAGATCATATTTGGCCAGCCGAGAAAAAGCTCACTAAGGAAGATGTATACTGGGGTTCTCTCCTTAGCTTAGCAGAGATGATTAGATCTGGGACAACCATGATTGCTGACATGTATTTCCACACTGATTCTATAGCTAAGGCGGTCAGTGAGGCCCATATGCGAGCTTTACTTTCGTACGGAATTATAGCAGATAAGCTCAATACACACGGTAAAGGAGAGCTTTCCATAGCCCGCGCTGTGATCGACCAGTGGGAGGGGGCATCGGAAGGCTTAATTAGGGCGGCCGTAAGTCCTCATGCCATCTATACCTGCGGCAAAGATGTGTGGCAGGCAACGCTAGACCTAGCACGGGAGAAGAGTGTACCATTACACACCCACCTAGCTGAGACAAGAGAGGAACTTTCGTGGTCTGTGGATAACCTGGGTGATACGCCGGTAAAAGCCCTCAATAAGCTCGGTGTTTTCTCTGCACCAACCATTGCTGCACATTGTGTGCACGTCACTACAGAGGAGATTGAAATCCTGGCGGATCGAAAAGTGACAGTTGTTCACTGTCCCAAGAGCAACGCCAAACTGGGAAACGGAAACGCCCCCGTTGTATCATTACAAACTGCAGGTGTAAACGTGGCGCTTGGAACAGATGGCGCTGCATCAAACAACAGTCAAGACATGATTGAGGAAATGAGAATGGCTTCCCTGTTGCAAAAGGCCTATTCAGAGGATCCAACAAGCCTTCCAGCATGGCAGGTAGCTAGGATGGCTACAACCAATGGAGCAAGGGCGCTGGGAATGGGAGCGAATGAGATCGCTATTGGGGAAGATGCGGACATAATCCTCGTCAATCTCAGTGGAGTTGATACACTACCCGTTCATGACCCGTTATCAACCCTTGTTTACGCGGGACATGGCTGCGATGTTACTGACGTTATTGTTGCAGGAGAGTTTCTGCTGCGGAACAGGGAACTTGTCACAATCGATGAGGAAAGGGTGCGTTACGAAGTAGCTAAGAGATTCAGAAAGCTATCAACAAACTGATCCATGCGGTTTCTGTAATCAATGTCCACCGCCATGGAGATACCATTGGCCCCTCCTGGGAGATGGGAAGACCCACTCTCGGAAGAGGGACATAAGGAGAAACAATGAGTCTAACACAAGAAAAGAAAATGGAACTTGCAAAGAAGTACGGACATAGTGATAAGGATACAGGATCAGCGGAGGTACAAATCGCCTTGCTCACCGAGAAAATAAGAGAGCTAACAGAGCACTTGAACGTCCATCGAAAGGATTTCAGCTCTCAGCGAGGTCTTAGAAAGATGGTTGGGCAACGCCGCCGGTTGATGAAATACTTAAAGAAACATGACCTCGCAGTATACAAGGAATTGATTCAGACTTTGGGAATCAGAGGAGTATAATCGCCAGATGCTAATTAGAGAGAGTATGGATTTAAACGGTAAGAAAATATCCCTAGAGACTGGACAGCTCGCCAAGCAAGCGAGCGGAGCTGTACTGGCAAGCTACGGGGAGACGCGCGTACTTGTGACAGTGTGTGTGCAAGAAAGCAAAGAAGAAAAAGATTATTTTCCCCTTCGCGTTGACTACGAAGAGCGGTTCTACGCTAGCGGAAAGATTCCAGGTGGCTTCTTCAAACGCGAAGGAAGACCAAGTGACGTGGCAGTACTGGCTGCACGTATGATAGACAGACCGATCCGGCCCTTGTTTCCAAAAGGATACCGCGATGAAGTGCAAATTGTTGCCACTGTCCTATCGGCTGAGATGGACTGTTCCCCCAGCATTCTTAGCACCCTGGGAGCATCGGCAGCGCTTATGATCTCAGAAGCTCCTTTCAACGGCCCAATTGCAGCGGTGCAAGTGGGATACAAAGACGGGGTTTTCGCAATGAACCCCAACAGCCAGGTACAGGAAGAGGGCAATATGGAGATCACCGTAGCCGGGACGAAGGATACGGTGACCATGGTAGAGGGCCTGATGGATGAGGTCTCCGAAGACGAAGTTGTAACCGCCATCAGCAAGGCACATGATGTCATTCAGCAAATGATTGTCCTACAACAGAAATTCGTAGCTCAGTGCAATGTTGTGAAGAAAGAGATACCCATTGCTAGAGAAGATGATGCTTCTCTTCGCGACCGGGTAGCAGCGCTGGTAGACCCAGAGTTTCCAACACTGATCTCGCTTAGTACAAAAAAGCAGCGAGCAGACTTCGTAGCATCTTTGCGCGATCACGCTATTGAGAATATTCTTGCAGGCGACCTAGAAACTGAAGATGATTCATCAATAAGGAGCAAGATCACTGGCCTATTAGACGACCTTTATCGCCAATTCATGCGTAGCCAGATCCTGGATCGCGGAGTACGAATAGATGGTCGGCGACCAGATGAAATCCGCAAGATTACCTGTGAGGTAGGTGTGCTTCCCCGGGCACATGGGTCAGCTTTGTTCACACGGGGTGAGACTCAGAGCCTTGGAATTACCACCCTTGGGGCGACACGTGGCGATGAGCAGATTATTGACCAAATGATGAAAGAAGGGACCAAGCGATTCATGCTCCACTACAACTTTCCCCCATACTCTGTGGGAGAAGTGGGCCGTATAGGGTCGCCTAGCCGGCGTTCCATCGGACATGGGTACCTTGCAGAAGGAGGCTTGCGCGCTGTTCTGCCAAGTGAAGCGGAATTCCCGTACGTGATTCGCATAGTATCCGAGATCCTGGAGTCAAACGGTTCTTCATCAATGGCATCAGTATGCAGCGGGTCCCTGTCTATGATGGATGCTGGTGTGTCGATAACCAAGCCTGTCGCTGGAATAGCTATGGGGATGATCGAAGATGAGTCGACACAGAGAAGGGTTATTCTTACCGATATAATCGGGGATGAGGACCACTACGGTGACATGGATTTCAAAGTGATCGGCACCCGTAGCGGCATCACCGGGTTCCAGCTGGATGTCAAGGTTGGGGGAATCGGTCGTGAAACGCTCCGCAAAGCTTTGGCCCAGGCCACAAGAGCCCGTCTGGAGATCCTGGACAAGATGGAGGAAACGCTAGCGTCTCCGCGAGAATCACTTTCAATCTACGCACCACGTTTGGAGACAATCAGCATATCGACAGACAAGATAGGACTAGTAATCGGCCCAGGAGGTAAGATGATCAGAAAGATCATCGAAGAAACCGGGGCACAGATAGATATCGAGGACGACGGAACAGTGAAGCTTGCCAGCGTAGATATGGAATCTGTAGAGGCCGCTAAGCGCTGGATAGAGGACCTGACAGCAGAGATTGAGGTTGGCACCGTCATAACGACGAAAGTCACCCGTGTTGTCGATTTTGGCGCCTTCGTAGACCTGAAAAACGGAAATGAAGGGCTAGTTCACGTTTCCAATCTTGCGCCTGGATTTGTTGATAACGTACGAGATATAGTTAAGCCGGGAGACGAGATTACGGTAGAGGTCATAGGAGAAGACAAGATGGGACGTCCCGATCTACGCCGTGTTATCGAAGGGGCAGATTGGGAAGATGGTTCATCAAGAACACGCAGCGAGAAAAGTTCCAAGGCAAATGGCGGACGGCGCAGTCACAGAAAGAGCAATCGGACAATCAAGGTCGGGAGCATAATTGAAGGGACGGTTGCCAACACCACTGACTACGGGGCGTTTGTGGAGCTAACGCCAGAGGTAACTGGCCTAATTCACATTTCCGCTTTATCCGACGAGTACGTCAGACGTGTATCAGACGTGGTGAAACCGGGAGACAAAGTCAAGGTTGAAGTCCTCGATGTTGACGACCGAGGCCGCTATAAGCTTCGGCGCCTTGTTTCCGACGAAGAGCACCTAAACCAGCAAAAAGAGGTTAAGCAACAGGCGCCAGACCAGGTTGAAGAACAGCAAAAGGCTGCGGTTGAACCAGAAGTCGAGGAGGAAGAGCCACCAGTGTTTGAGGACCGTTGGTGAAACACTCCCTTCTTTACAAAGGTCTCAATGAAACCACACTTGATAATGGAATGCGGGTCCTTGTTGAAGAGGTCCCGCATTCCCGCTCTGTCAGTGTTGGTCTATGGGCGTCGGTCGGCGGTCGTGATGATATCCTTTCCCAATTGGGTATCGCCCACCTCATTGAGCACATGCTGTTTAAGGGGACACCAACACGCAGCTCGAGCCAAATCTCCCATGAAATAGACTCAATAGGTGGCCAGATCAACGCTGGTACAGGGAGAGAATATACTTTCTACTACGCCCAAGCCCCGCTTAACGGAATTGGCCAAGTGTTAGAGATCATCTCAGATATTACTCAGCATCCGGAATTCTCAATAGACGAACTAGAACGAGAAAAATGTGTTGTGCTAGAAGAGATTCGAGCAAGACAAGATGATCCAGAACAGCAAGCACACGACTTCTTTGTTGCTGGACTCTGGCAAGACCAACATCCGCTAAACCAATGTGTACTAGGGAGATCAGACACGGTAGAGAATATTTCCCGCGATGACCTGGTAAACTTCCACTCACGCTACTACCACCCAGGAACAATAACACTTGTAGTGTGTGGGGGAGTGGATATTGAAACGGTTGTAAAGCTAGCATCTGGCCTCTTTGAGCCAGCAAAGGCAAATCTAAGCGTTCCAAACCGCAATGCGCCTTACCTCAAAGCAGGTTTTAGATATCACAACAAAGATACGGGGCAATCACATATCTACATCGGCTTTCCAGCACCCAGCGCCGGAAGTAACGACCGTTTTGCTGCCGAAGTGGTAAACACAATCCTTGGAGGGGGAACCAGCTCCCACTTATTTACCCGTGTGAGAGAGCAGCTTGGCTTGGCGTACTCCGTTTCTAGTTCGGTGCTTAGCTATTCAGATACCGGCATATGGGTTACCTACGCAGGAATCGCTCCAAGAAACACTAAAAGGACTTTAGACGTTATTTTAGAAGAGCTACAGACATTGCAGCGAGGAGTATGTGAGGATGAGCTCAATCTTGCCCGGGCGAAGCTGCGCGGCAACCTAATTCTTGATCTTGAATCCAACACCAATCGCATGGGTCGCCTGGGAAGTGCAGTAGTTGTAGGCACTGAAATAATCTCTCCAGATAAGCTGATCCAACGCATCGATGCTGTGAACCTTGACGACGTACATAGGATCATAGACTGTTACCTCGACTCGAAAGAAATGAACGTCTCCGTGGTTGGGCCGGGTGATTCAACAATAATCCCTGACATTGAGACGCATTAAGGCTTGGGCTAGAATGGAGCCATCATGACCATGCCAGAAGCGATCTACCCAGGAAGCTTTGACCCGATTACTTATGGACATATCGACATCGTACGTCGTGCCAGAAAGGTTTTCCCGAAGCTGATTATTGCCATCGTCGCCAATCCCAACAAGCAAGCCCTATTCTCAGTAGAGGAACGTGAACAGATCACCCGTGATGCCCTTGCTGAAACAAAGATCACCGCAGTGGAAGTTATCAGTTACACCGGTCTATTGATAGACTGTGCTCACAGACTGGGAACCCGAGCTGTCGTGCGTGGCCTGCGTGCAAACTCTGACTTCGATTACGAGTTTCAAATGGCCCTTACCAACCGTGACCTGGATTCAGACATTGAGACCGTCTTTTTCATGACAGCAGGAAGGTTTTCTTTCTTATCCTCCTCCATCGTTAAGGAGGTAAAACGCTATGGAGGAGATATAAGTTCATTTGTCCCCCACACGGTGGAAGAAGCCCTGAGCAAGAAGTACGAACTAAAATAGAAAACCGGCCATACACTGACCGGCTTTCTTGTGCCCAATACACGTACTAATCGCTCGGAGGAGGCTGGATGTGCCCTGCATCCATCAGGATTTTTGTCTCTTCCTGAGCGTGATGGATCTTCGTCTCTGCTTCCCGACGCAGCTCATCCTCGGTAAGCTCACGGCGCGCAATTCCCTGTTCAATTGCCTTCAGTCCAACTGCAACTGCCTCATTTATGAAAACATCAGTCTCCATCATCGTCGGGACAATATAATTTTCATTGATGCCCTTGTCCTCCGCTGTCTTCGCGATAGAGTACGCAGCAGCAATTGCCATCTCGTCTGTTATCGTCTTCGCAAACACATCAAGTGTCCCTCGGAAAATGCCGGGGAAGCCAATCGAATTGTTCACTTGGTTAGCAAAATCAGACCTGCCGGTTCCTACAATTCGTACTCCAGCCTCTTTTGCCTCCCATGGCCAGATCTCCGGGGTGGGATTTGCCATGATGAAGGCAACGGCATCTTTGTTCATTGCCATCAGCCATTCTTTCTTTATCGTCCCTGGGCCAGGCTTGGAAGCAGCTATCAGTACATCACTCCCCTCAATCGCTTTTTCCATATCTCCGGCACGCCCTTCCTGATTCGTTACCTGGGCGTAGTGCCACTTGTACGGATTGTTGCCCTTGTTCTTCTCCAGATCCTCACGACCTGGGTGAAGAATGCCCTTGCTGTCCACCATGACAACGTTACCAGCAGGTACCCCAGCACTCAGAAGAATCCTAACAAAAGCTATATTAGCTGCACCCGTTCCAATTACACAGTAAGTCACCTTGTTTATATCCTTTGAGACCACCTTCATTGCATTGATTACCCCGGCCAGGGTGATCGAGGCCGTGCCTTGCTGATCATCATGCCACACCGGTATGTCTAGCTCCTGGCGTAGGCGATCAAGAATGTAGAAACACTTGGGGTTGGCTAGATCTTCCAGGTTAACCCCTCCAAATCCCGGAGCTATCCATTTTACTGCCTGTATTATTTCGTCAGGGTCCTCTGTATCCAACATAATCGGGAATGCTCCTACTCCCCCGAGAAACTTAAATAGGAGAGATTTACCCTCCATTACAGGAAGCCCTGCGTGCGGACCAATGTTCCCCAAACCTAGCACACGCGACCCGTCTGAAACAACCGCCACTGTGTTGGCCTTGTTCGTATAATCAAAAACCTTGCTCTGGTCTGCTTCAATCTCTCTACAGGGAGCGGCCACGCCGGGGGTATACCAAATTCCAAAGTCATCTACCTCTCTAACAGCACATTTCAGCGTGGTCTCAACCTTACCTCGATAGAAAGCGTGCCATGAAGGTGCCTTCTTGGCCGGTATCTCCGCTTTTTGCTTCATTTCCTCTACGGTAAGCTTATCTTCCTCCATCACTCCCCCTTCTCGATCTGATCGCGGATCTTCTGCATATTAATCTGTACAGCCTCGTCCACAGACTTGTACAAGCTTTCCCCATGAGCATCCATGGCTACAGCTAGAGGCCCGAATTTAGTCACTGACATGACCCACACTGCCTCTGGAATTCCTAGTTCCGAAAGCCAATGTACATCAGTCACTTCGTCTATCGCCCGAGCCGCCAACGCACCCGCACCACCGGTGTAATGAGTGTAAACAGCTCCCGTGTTCTTCAACGCGGCTAGAGTCTTTTCCCCCATCCCACCTTTTCCAATGATCACCCGGACCGGAAAGGTTTCCAAAAAGCGATCCTCGAAGATCTCCATCCTGGCAGATGTAGTGGGACCAGCGGAGACAATCTTCCATTTGCTATCTTCCTTTTTTACTACTGGTCCACAGTGATAAAGACCTAGCCCTTCCAGAGGGAAAGGCTCTCCTTGTTCAAGCATCTTTAGGTGTGCCTCGTCACGGGCAGTGAATATCGTCCCCGTAATATAGATGACATCACCTACATGCAGATCACGTGCTTCTTCTTCTGAAATTGGAGTATTCAGCACTTTCTCCATTTTAGCTCACCTCTATCTTACCGCTAGCATCAATCATTACCCTCGCCCTCCTA
Organism: uncultured Thermotogae bacterium; assembly: GCA_964552295.1. Taxonomy (GTDB): domain Bacteria; phylum Bipolaricaulota; class Bipolaricaulia; order UBA7950; family UBA9294; genus M55B144. The sequence goes on from CAZKFV010000121.1 coordinate 29,393, forward strand.
TCAGCCCAGCATTGATAGACAATCCCTACCGGCAGCGAAGCAGGGTGACGGTGAGCGTACTCGATATGCACGTCAAGGCACGTGGTTTTGCCGCCCATTCCCATTGGCCCAATCCCGCTTTGGTTAATCAGATCACGCAAGCTTTCTTCCAGCAGTGCTACATTATCTTCCTTGTGACGAGAACCGACCGGTCGCAATAATGACAGCTTACCAAGCTTGAGGGACAGATCCGCTCCGCCACCGATTCCAACTCCCACAATTCCTGGAGGGCACGGTTTTCCCGCACAAGCAACTACGTGGTCTACAACGAATCGCTTTATGCCCTTAATTCCCACTCCAGGAGAAAGCATCCCCAAGCCGCCGCAGTTCTCGCTTCCCCCTCCCTTGGGGAGAAGATCAATTACACATTCATTCCCATCTACAATCTCCCAAGAGATATAAGGCACGTGGTACCCAACATTATCGCCAGGATTCTCGCCGGTAAATGGATGAACCGTATTGGGACGAAGCGGTACTTGCATTGTTGCCCTACGAACAGCCTCCGCTATTACAGATCTCAGGGAAGAAAGACCAGGAAAGTCCGCCCCAACACGTACAATAAAGGTCTGAATACCGGTATCTTGACACATTGGAATGGATCCGTCCCGCGCGGCATCAACGTTCTTAAGCATCGCCTCTAACTGTACCCGCGCGGCGCCTTCCTCCCTTTCCCTGGCCTCTTCTAATGCCAGGATAACATCGTTAGGCAAAATTGTCTCAGCAATACGCACTGCATCGACTAACTGCCCTATTAGTTCCTCATCGTTCATCCGCCATTCCCTCCAAAGTGTTCATTGACAAAGTTAGCGTATATTTCCAGGTAGTCGGGTTTTTCTCGGTTAACAAAGGTACCCACTATGAACTCTTCACCTGGTATAATTTCAGCGTCCTTGGGGTCAGAAAAATTTTTAATCACAGCCTTTTCTTGATAGTAGCGCATCTCATCAAGCGCGGTAGGAAGACGGTTCCTGCGGCCATAATTCGTCGGACATGGACCAATGATCTCAACAAATGTAAAACCTCGCTTATTTATCGCTTCTTCCATCGCTCTCTGTAACCTATGTACATGCAGTGTAGTCCACCTCGCCACGTACGGAGCCCCAGACGATGCAGCTAAATAAGGAAGATTGAAAGGATGCTCGAACATTCCATATGGCGCAGTCGTCCCCTTTGCTCCCATCGGCGTCGTTGGCCCAACCTGTCCGCCCGTCATTCCATAGTTAAAGTTATTGACACATAAAACAGTAAGATCTATATTGCGGCGTGCGGCATGAATGAAGTGATTACCGCCTATAGAGAACAAATCTCCATCTCCGCTAAACACAACCACTTTTTGACCCGGCTTAGTCTTTTCCAGAGCTACGCGCAGGCCAGTAGCAAATGGTAAAGCCCTTCCATGTGTGGTGTGGTAAGAATCCGGGCGCATATAGCCAGCTAGCCGCCCAGAACAGCCGATGCCGGACACGATACTCACATCGTCCACATCGAGTCCCAGCCTATCAAATGTCGCCGCCAAACAGGACATAGATGTACCCAAGCCGCACCCAGAACACCAGATGTGAGGAAGACGCTCGCTTCGAAAGTAATGCTCAAGTGGATGACGAACATCGTTGACTATCTCGGGCTTTGGCTTAGTCACTAAACGTTTCATTTCGCCACCTCCTCTATCGCCGCAAGAATATCCTCCGGCCGGTGGAGACCTCCTCCTGCGTGGGGAACCAGGCGTACGACAGTCTGTCCAGCGGCTGCCCGCTCCACTTCGTTCACTATTTGGCCAAGGTTCAATTCAGGCACAACTAGTCCCTTTACATCTCCTGCGATAGCACGCACCTGCTCTAAAGGAAATGGCCACACTGTGATCAATCTCAGCATGCCCACTTTGATACCTTTTTCCTCCGCCAATTCAATTGCTCGTGCAGAGGTGCGGGCAGCTATTCCATAGGTAACCACTACTACATCCGCTCCCCGAATGTTCTCCTTCTCGACCTCTATAATCTGGTCTTTGTTAAGCCGGATCTTGTTGAGCAGGCGATTCATCAGTTTAGCCTGGGCCTCTTCCGATAGGTCAGGGTATCCCTGCTCGTCGTGGGTCAAACCCGTTACATGGATCCTGTATCCCTGTCCAGCATTGGCCATCTCCGGCACCAAATCTGCTGTTCCCTTGTAAGGGAGGAACTGCTCATAGGGAACGCTTGGCTTACGGCGCGGATAGACCTCGATTTTGTCCGGATCTATTATCACTCGCTCCATCATATGCCCTACTACCTCGTCGGCCATTACCAAAACAGGCTGGCGGAATCTCTCAGACTGGTTAAACGCCTTTACTGTATGATCAAACATCTCTTGGGGAGAAGCTGGAGCATAGGCAATGATCTCATGATCACCATGCGTTCCCCATCGCGCTTGCATCATATCTTGCTGAGAAGTTGCTGTAGGAAGACCGGTGCTGGGACCGCCACGCTGCACATCTACTACTACACAGGGAGTCTCCGTCATTATTCCCAGGCCCAGATTCTCCATCATCAGGGAGAAACCTGGACCGGAGGTAGCTGTCATAGCTTTCATTCCTCCCCAGGCTCCTCCAAGAATAGCAGCGATGGATGCCAGCTCGTCCTCCATTTGAAGAAAAAACCCTCCTATCGTAGGCAGACGGAGCGCCATGCGCTCCATAATCTCCGATTGAGGAGTAATCGGGTAACCGGCGAACAAGCGACAACCAACAGCTATCGCTCCCTCGGCACAGGCAACATCTCCATTTAGGAAATGCTCTCCAGCAAGGATATCCTTGTCACTCATGCCTCTCACCTTCTTGTATGTTGTCGCGTTCACTCCAAATCGCAAAATCAGGACAGAGAAGCTGACAGTAAGCGCAGTTTACGCATTTTTCTGGGTAGAGCATTTCGGGATAATGATAACCCTTCTCATTGAACTCCTCTGATTGTCCCAGTACTTGCATTGGACAGAAATTGATACACAACTCACATCCCTTGCACAAGTTATCAACAATTGTTATGGTACCTTTCGCCGTCTTCCATCGCTTGCCGGTATTCACCGCATTAGCTTCCTTCATAGCAGATGCCCTAATGTGCGTTCATGCACGCTCTTTGGCCGATAGTCAGGCAGGATCATCGGTGCTTTGCGATCGGTTTCAATTCCTTGTTTGACCAATGCCTTTTCGTAATCTATCACATGCTGAAGTGACAGTCGGCCTAATTTCTCTTTTTTGGCCCACTTTCCAGCAGAGATTCCTGCCCGCCGGCCAAATACGTTGTAATCAAGCTGAGAATTTCCCATTAACCGATTCTTCCCATGCACACCGCCTTCGCACTCTCCACCTGCAAAAAGGCCGGGAATTCTGGTGTGAGCATCCGCATCGATCTCTACTCCACCATTTTGATAGTGTAGCGTCGGATAAATTAGCGCCGGGTCAACGGTAATATCGATGTCGTGTCGATGCCACATGGTCCACATTGCCGCTAGGGCTTTTTTTATCGTACCTTTACCGTGAAGCTGCTCAATCATCGGGGTGTCCAACCACACACCACGGACTCCACTTGGAGTTTCGATCCCCTTGTTCTTCACCCAGCATTCCTCGATGATCGCTGCCGCTTCCACATCGCGTGGCTCCAAGGGAAACACAAATGCTTCCCCGTCTTTGTTCACCGGCATTGCACCTTGATTGCGCAATTTTTCGGTGGCCAATTGGCCCAAAATAGCTGCAGGGAAAGCCACACCAGTCGGATGGTACTGCACCGAGTCCATGTCAATGATATTTGCACCAGCCCGATAGGCGATCACTAGCCCATCCGCGGTAGCGCCGTAATGATTGGTGGTGGGGAAGCCCTGAATATGAACACGCCCGAAGCCGCCTGTGGCCAGCACCGTTGCCTTAGAGCGAATTACCCGGTATTCCTCGGTCTCAATGTTGTACACAACTGCTCCAGCCGCGTGTCCGTGCTCATCAAGGATAATCTCTACTGCTGGGAAGAACTCCAAAACTGGGATATCCAGATTACGTGCCTCGTCTCTGATGGCATTGAATGTTTCTTTCCCTGTGTAGTCCTTGGCGGAATGCATGCGCATCCGAGATGTCCCTCCGCCGTGAGCCTCTACATACTCCCCATTAACCTTGTCATACATCACACCCATATCCTCGTGCCAGCGGATAATTTCTGGACCATCAGTGACTAAGGCCTTCACTAAGTCAGGCTTGTTAGCATAGTGTCCACCCCCCATTACGTCCAGATAATGTATTGCTGGTGAATCCTGTGGCCTGTCAGCTGCCTGGATTCCTCCTTGGGCCATAATCGAGTTACAGTCCCCATGGCGCAGTTTAGTAGCAATCAGTATTCTATCTACAGGAATGCCTTGCTCATGGGCGAATATTGCAGCTACCGTTCCCGCCCCTCCACCACCGATGACTAGTACATCCACATCGTGGTCGATTTTCGAGAGATCGATCTCCCGCGGATGCAGTACTGAGCTTGACTCGAGGATATCTGCAACTTCATGAGGTACATATTCACCAGCCGAGGGGCCTATGACCAGTTTACGCTTTCCTTCTTCCTTATAGTCCGGATGACTGCGCTTGAGGACTTCTTCCCTTTCCTCTGCGCTCATCGGTGGAGGCGGCCCCTCTTTCAGTCGCTTGCTTCTGGTGGCTTCTACCTTTTCGATCGACTCCCGCATGTAAGCGGGGTACCCTCTAATAAATCCCTTCTTACTCACTTATCTCACTCCCTACTACTGCTTCCTCTCTTAATCGACCAGCATACGCCTCCGCTAGCCCCTCATGACTCATGCTGACCAGCTCATCCAGTTCAGCATCAAAAACGCCATCCTTGATTTCCTGTAGGCGTTTCTCCAGGTGTTGAGGCACCGGAGACATGTATCGCCCGTATATTCTCCGCGCCATCTGTGCCATATGATAGTGCTTGATATCCGCTGGACAGCGCATGCTACACAGACCACACTGGATGCAATCAAAAGATAGCTGCGCCGTCTTCTCAATATCACCACGCAATGCCGCTTGTATGTAATCCATTACCTCTATGTCTTGCGGACAAGCTTTTGTACAAGTATTACAAGAAACGCAGCGGGCAATCTCTGGATAGTACTGTAGGAGTACATTCTCTTTTGGGTTAATCTTCTCGATATCATACTTAACACGAGGGGCTGGGGTGAACGGTAGCTGTACCAGGTACATACCCTCCACTGCCGTCTCCTGGCAAGCAAGGGTAAACTGTAGCCGGTAGTCTCCTTCCTGGCGATAAACAGTCGAACAGGCGCCACAGAACCCAGACCGACAACCCGCGCCTCGGGTGAACCGATAGCCAGCGTACTCCATTGCATCCATTATAGTTAGGCCCGCAGGAACCTCGTAGGTCTTGCCCATAATATGGATGTGGATCATTTCAGATTTCTGGTCTTTCTTCTTACTTTCCATCTCATCCCTCCCCCTTAACCGTCTGAACGCGCTTTAGTTTAGCCTTGAGCGGGGCGGGAATTACTCCAGTCTCCACGTCCAACGCCAGCGCCATCAATTGGGTGAAATAGATAATCGGCATCTCTTCGTAGTCGGGAACTGTGCGAATAAGCTCTTTTTGTGTATCACTCAGGTTATAGTGGCAGAGAGGACAACTGGTGATCACTACATCTGCGCCAGCCTTTCTTGCACTGCTCAATATCCTATGCGTGCGTTCAATTACAACATCTCGATGATCAACAACCTGGTACGCCCCACAACACTCAACCGAATAAGCGTAATCTATAGGAGTTGCCCATAATGACGTTATCAGGTCTTCAAGTACGGTTGGAGCATCCGAATCATCTATAGCTATCTCTTCAGGCCGCAAAAGCGTGCATCCGTAGAATGTGGCAACCGATAATCCTTCCAAGGAATTAGTCATCCTCTCTTCGATCCGTTCCCAGCCTATGCGGTCACGTAGAATCTCAAGTAGGTGATACACATTAACTTGACCCTTGTAGTCAACCTCTCTGTTCATAAATGCGTTCAGCTTATCCAATCGCTCTTGATTGCCGTTGACAAATAAGCTTGCTCGCTTCAGGGTGGCATAACACATGGAACACAGGGTAATTATCTCGTTCGAGCCCGCCTCTTGAGCACGTATCATATCTCTCACTGGAGCAACTTGATGCATCAAGTCGTCTTCAGTGAGTGAGAACACTGTTCCACAACAGTTCCAGCGATCGAGCTCTTTCAATTCGTAACCTAGCGCCTCCATCACCGCCATACCCGATATCTCAAAATCGCGGGCAGTATCCTTCAATGTACAGCCTGGAAAATAGGTCAATTTCTCCAATTCTTTCACCCGGTCTTCTTTCTAAACGCAGCGACAACCGCGATTTGCGGTAGGCGCCGAATCTCTTTGTGGCTGAGGCCATCTAGCGATACGTGGTCAAGTCTTTTGCGCAAATAGATCTGCCGCATCGCTTCCATTACCTTAGCTAAATCAACTTCCTTCGGGCAGCGCACTTGGCATGTATAGCAGCTTGCGCAGATCCACATCGAGTTTGCTGTCATCGCCCTCGGGTCCTTTACTTGTAATGCGTGAAGTATCTGATTTGGCATCAGATCCATTTGCTCAGCCATTGGGCAACCAGCAGAGCACATTCCGCATTGGTAGCAGTCAAATATGTTCTGGCCCGAAAGCTCCTCAATTTTTTCCACTATCTCATCCATTGGAAGTTCAAGAAGCGCCAATTCCTCCTCGGCCGTGGGCTGCTTGGTCTTGGTCATGGTACCCTCCAGTGCTCAATCATCTTTCCCTCTTTATCTCTCATAGTAATCAGGAGTGAGAACTCAGCCTTGGGCTCAAAAGCTGGCTGGTAAGCGCTAATAACGTTCGCTATTCGCTCGGCCGTCGCCTCAGTGACCTCATGCCCGCTACTGTTCACAACAGCAGAAATAGCGGCTTTTACCTCCGATGCGAGGAGCTCCCCCGTAGGAGCAATTTGCGCTTGGGCAACCATCCCCTGCTTATCCAGAACGTAACGATGGATCGCCGTACCGCAAGCTCCTTCTATCGCTGCTATGCCTTCGCCTGGTTCGTTCAAGGAGCAATGGATATCAGAATTGCCGGTCTCTAGTTGCTCTAACTCTTGGGATAAGAGCTCTGCTGCCTGCACCAGCTCTATCACCGTTGCCCAGTGCCCGACAGCAGCCAAGTGAACCGGCGGTTGGCCAACCACTTCAAACAACTTCTCCTGTGAACGCCTTGCCTCCGGCGTTGACGCCTGGCAACCAACGTTTATACGGGCCAGAGGCCCGACACGAAGTGGCAGCTTCTCTTTCCAGGCTGCAACCTTCGCTAAGATCTTCTTTGCATCGCCCTTAGCAAATTCAGTCCCTTTGGGATCAACAATTCGCAGCGTACCCTGGTAGAAACTGCAAGCCCCTGAATCATCTACTGTCGCTAGAGAATAGGCTTGTGTAAGCACTCCTTGCTCTTTTACCCATGCCGCATAACAAGTACGAAACTCTTCCTCTATTCGCAAGGAAAAATCTAGCAGGTTTGCAGCAATATCCTTGGCACGTGCTAGCTCTTTATCGGTTATTCCTCTAGTCAGCCCACCTGGAACTAGCCGTTCTGGTGTAATCCCACGGCCTCCCAGTATCCCGATAGCTTCGCCAGCGCCACTAAGAGCGCCAAACACATCGCCTGCCTCCGCTTCATCAGTCATTACCAAGCTCGAGATGCCATCACTTCCACTCGGGCGACTGAAGAAAAGCTGCTGCAAGTGAGCAAAAAATACTCCAAGGTAAGCAAGTGCGTGTCGAATCCTCAAAGCTTTCTGGGGTAGTATCACCTGGTAACACCTATCAAGGGCGCTCACAGCAGCTAGGTGATTAGCCATCCCACAATGAGCATCAATTCGCTGAGCGTACAAGGGGATGTCTTCTGCTAGCCTGCCACGCATGTACAAGGCGAAACCATCGCGTGCTTTCTGAATTGGGACGCTGGCGGAAATCGGATCGCCCTTTACTAACTCCACCAGATCGAAGTGACTCACCGGCATGATTCTCTTACTCTCCATCGTTAACCCTCCCTTTCAAAACAGAGGAAGCAGCCGAATACTTGTACGCTGTACCGACGATATCGAGCACGGAATCCAGCACCTTACGTCCCTTTGCCTCTTTACCTTCCCCCGAGAAGGAAACTAAGGAGGCAAGAGCATGCAGGATTGCTGCTCCCTGATCTCGCACTCCGGCAACTGATCCTGAGCAGCCGGTACACGGACGGTTGGACTTTAGGCATACAGCGCCACATCCACCTCTGGTGACAGGGCCGAGGCAGATATACCCCTGATCTATAAGACAAATCTCTGGATCGGGTGGAGAAGCATGGTATCGCTTGATCTCGGTAAGAGGGTTATGAATATGTCGACGGTCGCACTCCGCGCATACCGCCTTTTCATTGGCAAAAACAGTCCCTTGGTCTGGTGCTTGGTCTGAAAGCAAAAGCTCTTCGATCATCCTTTCAATCATTGTCTGCGGTGGTGGACAGCCAGCAATGATGTAATCAACGTCGATAACCGCAGGCAGCGGCTGGACAAATTCTCCATTAGCTTCTGCGCGCCCCCTCAATTGTGCCCCAGGGGCTACGTTCGCTAGTCCACAAAGCCCTCCAAGATGAGCACATGCCCCATAAGCTACAACTCGTCTTGCCTTACAGCGCAGAAGCTTGGCCACAGCTACAGCCTCTTGTCCGTGGACAGGGCCAACGTACATAAGAATGTCGATGTCTCGATCACCGTATTTGTCTATATCATCCACAGTAAGATCGCCCTCTTCAGTGGCCCAGAAGAGGAGCTCTGCTGAGTTGAGCATCTTTTTCAGGCTCGGGCTTAGCAAAAGCGACTGACTGCACCCGCCACATCCACTTGCAGCGTAGATTGCCAAGTTCTTTTTAGGCATTTGACATCACCGGACTCGGCCCTAATGCACGGATATCTTCGGTAAAAGTCTCTACAGCCCGCTGGAAGATCAGGCCTTGCGCCCCTGCGATCCCCACCTCGCGGATTCTCTCAGGGTTAAACCCGAACTCCTTAAGGGCTCTTTTCATCAGGTAAATTCGGTTTGACTCTTTGAGGTTTCCGCCCTCATAGCGACAATGGCCCGGACGGCACCCACCAATTAGAATCCCGTCCGCTCCCTTTTCAAAAGCTGATAGAATCATGTCCGAACTTACTTCACCCGTACAATTGACCCGGATGATCGAGACATTGGATGCGTAAGGCATTCGACTGACGCCGCAAAGATCAGCAGCAGCATAGGTTGTCCACTTACATAAGAAAGCGATTATCTTTGGCTGAAATTCAGTATTCTGACTCATATTCCACTTCCCAGAGCGGCTGCGATCATGCTCTCTATCTGCTCTTGCCGCTCATTCCTAACCTCGATCGCTCCCGCTGGACATGACGCGGCACAGATACCGCATCCTGAGCAGAGGATTTCATTTACTACCGCAATGCCGGACCGCTCAACCTTAACCGCGTCGTAAGGGCAAACGAACTCACATATTCCACACCCCGAGCAGAGAGCTTCTTTGACTGAGGCTACCTCGGGAGAGTGGCTAAGTTTATCAGCTGCCAGGATAGCAATGGCTTTCGATGCTGCCGCACTTCCTTGAGCGACCGAATCAGGAATATCCTTTGGCCCTTGTACGGTTCCCGCGATGAATACCCCAGCTGTGGTTGTATCTACCGGCCGCAGCTTCGGATGGGCTTCCTTGAGAAAACCATTCTCATCCACGTTGATATGGAACGTCTTGGCTAACTCGGATGTTCCCTCGCTAGGAACTATCGCCATTGCCAACACAACTAAGTCCACATCCAGCTCAACCTGTCTACCGCTTAAGGTATCCGCCCCCCAGACAGTAAGGTGATCTCGTTCATTCACTATCTTGGCAACCTTTCCCCGAATGTAGCTAATACGTTGTCCAGAGATAATACCTTGAGCGAATTCCTCGTAGCCCTTCCCGTCCGTGCGAACATCTATGTAAAAGACACTTGCCTGGCCATCAGGCACGGCCTTTTTGAAGAGTAGCGCGTGCTTTACAGTGTAAGTACAGCAAATTCTTGAGCAATAAGGCTTGTGCCTTCCTGGATCACGCGATCCCGCGCAGTGGACAAACGCGATTCTCTTTACCGGTCGTCCGTCGGACGGCCTTTTCAACTGCCCCTTCATTGGCCCAGATGGATGCACCATTCGCTCAAACTGAAGAGAGGTGACAACATCCGCGTACTTCCCTCCGCCATACTCAGTGAGGTGGCTTGGATCGTACAGGTCGTAGCCCGTGGCAACAATTATAGCAGCTACCTTTTCCGTAATGATCTCAGGCGCCATATCATAGTCAATAGCCCCTACGTCGCATACTTCCTGACACAATCCACAACGAATAGGTTTTACTCCCAGGCACACGTCTTCATCCAGCACATATGAAGAAGGAATGGCCTGCTCAAAAGGCAAATAAATAGCCTTACGTTCAGACAAAGCCTCGTTGAACTCCTCTTTAGTGCTAACCGGACATACTTCTGCGCACTTATTACACAAATTGCACTTGTCTGCATCAACATAGGTTGGTCTCTTACGAATTGTCACCTCGTAGTTTCCAGTGTAGCCAGCAACCTTAATCACCTCGCTATAGGTAAGAAGCCTAATGTTAGGATGTCGAGAAGCTTCAACCATACGAGGGGTGAGTATGCATTGGGCGCAGTCAAGGGTCGGAAAGGTAACAGACAGCTGCGCCATATGCCCCCCGATGCTCGGATCCTTTTCCACTAGAATAACTTGGTGCCCGCTGTTAGCTACGTCTATGGCTGCTTGAATCCCGGCGATCCCTCCACCCACCACAAGGCACTTCGTTTCATGATCTACAGCGATGGGAAAGAGGTCAATGTCACCGCGCACTTTTTCCACCGCAGCACGCGTTATACGGATTGCTTTCTCGGTTGCTATCTCCCGATCCGAGTGCACCCAGCTCACCTGCTCACGGATATTGGCTACCTCAAGGCGGTAACGGTTTAGTCCAGCTTCTTCAGCCGCGTTTCGGAAAGTCTCTTGGTGCATTGATGGAGTGCATGAAGCAACCACAACTCCATCCAACTTGTGCTCTACGATCGCGGTGCGGATCTTCTCTTGTCCGATCTCAGAGCACATGTAATCGTAATCTTCAGAATGTACAACCCCGGGATACTCGCCTACTGCTTCTGCTACCCGGCGTGTATCCACCGTCTCCTCGATATTCATCCCGCAATGACACACAAAAACACCTATTCGGCTCATGATTTCAGCTTCCTCCCATAGTCATAGCCCTCTTCGAACGCCTCTTTGTTCAGTTCGCAGAAGCGGGGAGGAACGGAAGCCTGAACTGAATCCAGCATTGCATCCTTGCTCACCATACCGGTGATAGCCACTATTGCTCCTAACATGACAACGTTGGCCACAACCCTGTTTCCTAAGCCCTCCGCCAACTTCGTTGCCGGAACCTTATATAGGTGCACATCATCGTGAATCTCCCCCAGAGAAACCAAGTCCTCATCAACAATGAGGGTTCCTCCCTTGGCGATGGTTGAGCCAAAAGTGGTATACGCCTCTTGGGACATGATCACTAGTATATTGGGGGTTGTTACATTAGGATAAGAGATCCGATCTTGTGAGATGACAACATTGGCGCTGCATGCGCCTCCGCGCGCTTCAGGACCATAAGATTGTGTAAGAACAGCATTTAGATTGTCGTGGACTGTGGCAGCCCGCCCAGAAATCTTGGCGGCCGATATGATTCCTTGGCCGCCAAAGCCAGCAAACCGAACTTCTGTTCGCATCGATTCGCTCCTTCTTAGTTGGTTGCAGGTTATTTGCGCTTGTGCTGATGATCACAAATCCCGGCGCGCGGACTATATAACCCTTTTCTCCTCGTATGTCAAGAGGAGAAACTCATATAATGTCATTTATTGCATGCCCTATCTTGGCGGGACTCTCCACTACAGTGACACCTGCTTGAGTAAGGGCAGTGATCTTTGCAGCGGCTGTCCCGCTTCCACCGGTCACTATCGCTCCCGCGTGTCCCATCCGCCTTCCTGGAGGTGCAGTACGCCCAGCAATAAAAGCTACAACAGGTTTACTGACATGTTCGGATATGTAATGAGCAGCTTCCTCCTCCGCACTACCTCCTATTTCTCCAATCAATACCATCGCCTCTGTTTGTGAATCAGCTTCAAACATCTCTAACAAATCGATAAACGAAAGACCGACTATGGGGTCTCCTCCCATTCCTACACATGTTGACTGTCCTATTCCTCGCTGCGATAGCTGGTTTACCGCCTCATAGGTCAAAGTACCACTACGCGACATAACCCCCACACTTCCTTGCCGATGGATGTACCCTGCCATTAGGCCCAATTTCGCTTTACCTGGAGATATAATACCAGGTGTATTAGGCCCGATAAGCTTAGTGTGGTGAATGTCCAGGTACCTACGGACATGTACCATGTCATTCACTGGAATCCCCTCAGTTAGGCATATGACAAGCTCGAGGCCTGCTTCCGCTGCTTCCAAGATGGCATCAGCGGCAAACCTAGGAGGAACAAAGATCATGGACACATTCGGATTGCAATTCTCAACCGCCTCGCTAACCGTATTGAATACTGGTACACCATGAACAGCCTGTCCCGCCTTGCCAGGGGTAACGCCGGCCACAACATTAGTGCCGTAAGCAATCATCTGTTCTGTATGAAAGCTACCTTCCCTTCCAGTAATCCCCTGAATCAGCGCTCGCGTATTCTCATCAACTAAGATGCTCATTCTTTTCCCCTCCTAGCGCTTGAGCAACTAGTGTCGCTGCCTCGTCTAAGTCACTAGCCCGCAGAAATTCAAGTCCTGATTGAGCAAGGATGTCTCTTCCTTCCTCAACGTTTGTACCCTCCAATCGCACAATCACCGGAACCTGAACCTGCAGTCTCTTGACCGCAGCTACAATGCCACGCGCCAGAATGTCGCAGCGCAGTATTCCACCGAATATGTTGATGAACACCGCTCGCACATCCGGGTCAGAAAGCAAGAGCGAAAAACCCTTCTCGATCATTTCCTCGTTCGCGCTTCCCCCAACATCTAAAAAGTTCGCAGGAGTTGCTCCAGCAAGCTTGATTAGGTCCATGGTGGCCATAGCTAAGCCTGCTCCATTGACCAAGCAACCAACATTGCCATCAAGCTTAATGTAATTCAAGTGGTTCTTCTTTGCTTGCGATTCAAGTGGGTTTTCCTCGTTTGGGTCTTGTAGCTTTTCAATCTCCGGGTGGCGAAAGATCCCGTTATCATCGAAGTTAATCTTCGCGTCTAGTGCGATGACGTCATCCTCAAAATCGACCACTAACGGGTTGATCTCCACTAACATACAATCCTTATCCAAGAACAAGCGGTAAAGGTTGTTTATTATCTTTGCTACTTGTGATGTGGCCTGCGTGCTCAGTCCTAATTTTACCGCCAGCCGGTAGCACTGAAACGCACGTAAACCAATCTCAGGCCAAACCCATTCCTTGAAAATCCTGTCCGGGAAATCTTTGGCTATCTGCTCGATTTCCATTCCCCCAGCAGGGCTAGCCATGATTACGGGGAGTCTTCGGTAACGGTCAATCGTAATCCCTAAGTAGATCTCCGTCTTGACCTTGGTTGCTTCCTCAATGAGGACCCGATGCACCACACGCCCTTCAGGGCCAGTTTGGTGTGTAACTAGCGGATAATTAAGGATCTTCTCTGCAAAATGCCCTGCTTCTTGGGCGGAGTCAACTATCTTCACCCCTCCCGCCTTCCCTCTTCCCCCCGCGTAGATCTGAGCTTTCACTACGACTGGACCAGAGAAAGCAGAGGCCACTTTGCTTGCCTCACTTGGCGTGGAAACCACATTTCCAGCCGGCACGGGGATGGAGAAGGAAGAGAACAGCTCTTTAGCTTGATACTCGTGAACCTTCATCCTGCCTCCTTGAGATGTTGATTACAAATCACGGCCTGAAACAGTATGAAAACTTAACTGGTAAATCAAGCAAAAACTCTAACACAAAAAAAGCCCACGTGTTTAAACATGGACAAATGGGCGAAGCAGGGCTCGAACCTGCGACCTTTCGGATGTGACCCGAACGCTCTTCCAACTGAGCTATTCGCCCAATTCTCACTTACTTATTCTAGCCCCTCTATATAGACCGATCAAGCATCAAATTGAGCACTGTCCAACATGTCAGCCAGGCTTTCCCCAGCTCGTTTGCGCGTAATCTCGACCAGACCTAGTCCCGTCAAGTCGACAAAATCTGCTGATATCCTATCCTTCCTGAGTTCTTCCTTGACCCTATCAATCAACAACTGCTCGTCTTTCGCATCTAGCATATCCACAAAATCAACTACTATGATCCCGCTCATCTGTCTTAGACGCAACTGACGCGCAATCTCGGCAGCTGCTTCTAAATTTGTATTAAGGATAGCCGAGCGCTGATTGCGGTGCTGCACATCGCCTCCTGTATTAACATCAATAGCAATCAACGCCTCCGTTTCATCAATAACGATGGATCCTCCGCCTTCCAACGGGACACGGCGAGACTGGGTAGCTTGGATCTGTTCCTCTAGCGGATAGTGTTGAAACATTGGGTCCTTTTCCTCGTACAGGGTGATCCGACTCTTGTATTGGTCCATATGCATGTACTCCAAGAAGTACAGGATTTTCTCATAGAAGAACTCCGAATCCACAATCACTTCTGTAACATCGGATAACAGACGATCCCGCAAGATCGTTTGTACAAGCCCCATTCCTTTGTACAAAAGCTGTGGAGAAGATGATGTTTTTGCTGCGCTCTCGATGCTTTCCCAGGTTCTCATCAGCAACTCATAGTCGCGTGCTAGCTCCTCCTTACTTGCAGTCTGCGCTGCAGTGCGGGCGATCATCCCTTGTCCTTCCTTCTTGAGCTGGCGCGCTACACGCCGCAATTGCCGCTGTGTTCGTACACTATCGATACGTCGTGATACGCCCAATCTGTCCTCAGTAGGTAGTAAGACCCAGAAACGGCCCGGCAGGCTTATCTTGGTCGTTCCTTGAGGGTTCTTTGAACCAATTCCTCCACGCCTAACCTGCAAAGTAAGCGTTTGCCCAGGTCGAAGGAGTTTATTGATCGCGGCTGCGCCTTGCCAAGGTTTGAACCCCTTTTCTATCATTATCTGGTCGTTAATCTCTCCCTTGGACAAAAACAGGCTCTTCTTCTCTCCGACATCCACGAAGGCTGAACCGAGTCCAGGCAATACGTCTTCCACTTTCCCTTTGTAAATATTCCCAACGATATTCTCCTGAGTTGGATGCCCGTAGTAGATCTCCATCAAGCGATCATCTTCAACGATCGCTACACGCGTCCGTTTTACGTGTTTCTCGGTAGTATCAACCGTTATTAATATACGTTTCCCTTTAATTTTGTCACCTTCTTTTTCTCATCGAGTCCCGCCAGCAGGTAAGCGTACGGTGTTCCTTGCCCCGGTACTTTTATTCCAGGCGCAATCTCCAAAAGCGGAACAAGTACGAAACGTCGCTCGTGCATTCGGGGATGCGGTATCTCAAGCTCAGCCATCTGATATACATCTTGCTTGTAAAGAAGAATATCGATATCGATCGTCCGTGGACCAAATCGAAAGGTGTTTTGCCTATTTCCAAGATGCTCTGCTTCCTTACACAAACCCAGAAGCTGCATCGCGGAAAGGTCAGTCTTGACCGCAACCACCGCGTTTACAAACCATGGTTGTTCTTCAAAACCTATTGGCTCCGTTTCGTAAAGCGAAGAACGCTGCACTATACTTACCCCGCTTTTTCCCAAAAAGGAAATCGCTGAGCTGATTTGCTTGCGACGGTCTCCTATGTTAGAACCAAGCCCTAGGTAGGCAAGTTTTCTGAATTCTTCCTCTCTTTCTCTAGCTCTACTGCCGCACATCTCACTGTTCCCAGACCCATAGGGGCCAACTTTTCCACCCGTACAGCAATCCTTTGTATCTTCGGAAACCGTTCAAGTATTGCATTTGCTATGCCATCAGCCAAGGACTCGATAAGAAAGTATCTTTTGGCCTGGTTGACATTACGAACTACCTGCACCATCTCCGAATAATCAACAGACTCTTCCAGTTTATCACTTGAGAAAGATTTGCTAAAATCGCCCTCTGCCCGAAGATCTACGCAAAAGCGACTCCCGTTTATCCGCTCTGCATCGTAGTATCCATGAAAACCGATCAACTCGATCTCACACACCTCGATACGCGCACTTATAAGCCTATTTTCCATCTTTCATCTTCGCCTAATTCAGGTTGGCTGTACCATTGACAAGCGTGCTGAAGTCCGCCACATAATCACAGAGGTTTACGGCCCTGTTGCCTACAAAACTATTTCCAATTAACACATCTGGGATAAAGAGCGAGCAGGAGATATTCTCGTTGTCAGTAAGACAAGGCTCACTGATCACTAGCTGCTGGCATTCTTGAAATGGCATTCTGTAAGCCTGTCTCATGCATTGCGTACTCACAGATGCAAGAACATGCCAAAACAGCTTAGCAGTCTGATCCAGTGACAGCATCTGCCATCCGTCGTTGTATTCAGCGGTTGAGAACCATTCTAAGCAACAACATGCGCAAAGCCATATTTTAGGGTCGCTATTTCCTGCTACCTGCAGATTCACCAACTCTTGTATCTTAACCTCATCAAGTTCATGTAGTCCATCAGCTCTCAACAAAGCCATGGAACAGAAATCCTTGTCTTGCGCAACAAAGCTCAGATGGTTGCCCATTCTCACACCTCAAGCATGTTCAACCTCTGCAAATAGCAACGACTCACTTCACCAATTAGCATTTTAGAAGAACCCTCAAGGAAGTGATCGATTAATTGACAAAGAGTCCCCTGTACAGAAGACCCGGTAGGGTCAGGCATATTGGGAAACCTGAAAGCAAGCAGTTTTGAAGTAGGCACACCAAAGAAAAGCATTCATCCAAAGCATATGAACCGCTTCGCCATGAAGAAAAACCGTATATACTTTTTCTTTCCAACGCCTTTTCCAGGTAAGGGGCAATCTCTTTGCAATTCAATCTACCCCTTGACCGCCTCCTTTTTTGCCATCTCCGCTAACACGGAGAACGCATCGGTGTCGTGGATAGCGATCTCAGACAACATCTTACGATTTAAGCCTATTCCCTTTTTCTGCAGGCCGCCAATGAATGCCGAATATGATAAACCGTTCTGTTTTGCCGCTGCTCCTATTCTAATAATCCACAATCTTCGAAAATCGCGCTTGCGGCGCCGCCGATCGATATAGCTATTGCGTAGCGCTTTCATCACCGCTTGCTTGGCAATACGGTGCGATGTACCACGCTTGCCCTTGAAACCTTTAGCGAGCTGCATAATCTTCTTGCGGCTCTGCAATCTCTTGTTACCCCCACGTGCTCGTGGCATCTTCTTCCTCCTGATCTATTTAACCACCGATCATCCGCTTTATGTTCTTTGCCTGTCCGCCGTATATCGGCTTATCCTGACGAGCTTGTCTAATCGACTTCGAGCGCTTCTTCACATTCTTGTGAAAATAGTTCGACATGTGATGGAAGAGCACACCGCTCTTCGAGCGCCGAAACCGCTTACTAGCCGCTCGGTGTGTCTTCTGTTTAGGCATCTTCTACACTCCTTTCTATCAGTTCTTCTGGTTTGGCACCAGTAACATCTGAAGTATCTTCCCTCTCGCTTTTGGTTGCTCATCTACTCGAGCAACATCACTTAGTTCATCAGCCACCCGCTTCAAAAGATCATGCCCTCGCGAAGCATGGACAATCTCTCGCCCACGGAAGAAGATCGAGACGCGCACCATGTCACCGTTGCTTAAGAATTCCCGTACTCTCCTCATTTTCGTCTGAAAGTCATGCTCACCGATTTTGATCGTGAACTTCATCTCCTTCAAACGAGAACGATGCTTCTGCTTCCGGTCACGCTTTTCCTGCTGATAATGATACTTACCATAATCCACTATTTTACACACTCGGGGCTCAGACTGCGATGCTACCTCTACCAGATCAAGCCCCTTATTCTTGGCAAGCGCTATCGCATCCTCTGTGGCCATACGCCCTAAGTTATCGCCCTTATCGTCTATCACTAGTACTTCTGGCTCGCGAATCCGTTCATTAACGCGCAAACTTCTTTTGATGCCTACCTCCTATTCCTTCACTTCGCTCGCACCGATTGTTGTTTCTGGTACAAGCCATGCTCCTCTATGTAGCTCGCCACTGCTTCAGGCATACATTCTGGAATTTCCTCTTTACGCATTATCTTGTCGCGAATCCACGTGGAAGAAAGGTCAACCTCTTGCATCTCCAAAAATGAGATCTCAGCATGGTCAAAGGGCGGGACCTTAAAATGCTCCTCAGAGACTCCACCTCTAGGAGCAACCAAGAAAGGGACGCTGACAAGTAGCTTCTGTGGTTCCTTCCAAGTCTCAATTTGCAACAGGAGATCTGCTCCAACAATGAAACACATTTTTTGTACATACTTGCCTTTCAAAGCCAAGATAGTATCTATAGTGTAAGAAGGACCTTCGCGGTCTATCTCGATGCGCGATACGGAGAAGTAGGGAAACGGTGAGATTGCTTCCTTGACCATGGCGTAGCGATCCTCCTTGCTGACATTCTCCACAATCTCCTTATGCGGAGGAATCCCGCTTGGAATAAAAACAACCTGCGATAACCCAAACTGCTCATAAGCAGCCTGTGCTACTAGCAGATGTGCTTGATGCGGCGGGTTGAACGTCCCTCCAAAAAGGCCAACCCTATGCCTCAAGTTCAAGCTCTTTTCCTCCTATCATCAGCGAGCTATCCGGGGTAAATCCCATCCTATGAAGATCTCGCAGTACTCCCATCCTTTCTAACCGGTCAGCCAAGTACTCCTGTGCATCTTTGGTGTCCAGAACCAATCTTTGGACCAGCTCCTCGACGAGTCTTCCTCGCACCACAAATACGTCACCGTCGCGCTCGATGCGAAACCCTTCCTCGTCGTCAAACCTGTATACTCGGCGCCTAAGCCCACTTGGCTGCTCGGGGCCCGCTGCCCTAAGCGCCTGCAATCTATCATACGTTCTATTTATGAGCTCACGCAACCCAGAGCCTGTAGCTGCAGATATTGGAATAAGGTGGACACCAATAGTCGCAAAACTTTCAATTTCCTCTTCAATTACATCCTCGTCAAGTAAATCGACCTTATTGCCTACTACAATCTGTGGCTTCTGGCTCAGATCCTCGCTGAAAGCTCGTAGTTCCTCGTTGATACTCCTGTAGTCCTCAAGCGAGTCCCGTCCTTCCAGCTTACCCAGATCAATCATATGAATCAATAACCTTGTACGCTTTACATGACGCAGGAACTTGTCTCCCAGACCCTTTCCAGAGTGGGCTCCTTCAATCAACCCGGGAATATCTACTGCTACAAACTGATGACGGCCGTCTACATCAACAACACCAAGGTTGGGAGAGATTGTCGTAAACGCATAATCGGCTATCTTAGCCTTTACCCCTGAAATACGCGAAATCAGGCTTGATTTCCCAACGTTCGGATAGCCAATGATGCCAACATCAGCCACCAGGCGCAGCTCCATGCGCAATGTACGCTTTTCGCCTGGAAGGCCTCTCTCACAGATCCGTGGGGCCTGTCTAGTTGGTGTTACAAAACCACTATTTCCACGGCCGCCTTTGCCGCCCCTAGCAACAACTACCTCTTCATCCGCTTCCATCAAATCAGCAATGAGTCCTTCAGTATGCGTATCACGAACGATAGTTCCAACAGGGACGTAAACTACTACCGATTCTCCTCGAGCTCCTTTTCTATTGTTGCTTGCCCCATCTTCTCCCTGGCCGGCTGAATAACTAGGGCGGTTACGAAACTGATATAGCGTAGAAACACTTAGCGAGCTACGGATTATTATTTCACCGCCATCCCCACCATTTCCGCCATCCGGTCCCCCTTTCCGGTTGCTCTTGGTGGATATGAAACGGATCACCCCGTTTCCGCCGCGTCCTCCTACAACACGGATCGTCGCTTCATCAATGAACATTGATCATCGCAAGGAAGCTTATGCAATTCATACGTACTTGAAGATTAGCCCTTCTGAGCTACGGCTTGCTGAGCGGGGAGGACATTAACGTATTTCTTCTTCTTACCGGCAAACTCAACGAATCCAGCAGCCGTCGCGTAGATCGTGTAGTCTCGCCCTATACCTACGTTCTTTCCCGTTGCAAATTTTGTACCGCACTGCCGAATTATTATAGTTCCTGAGTTAACCCACTCGCCGCCAAAACGCTTCACCCCTCTGCGCTGGCCCGGACTATCATGCAGATTATGGGTTGACCCTGTACTTGTCTTATGTGCCATTGATTACTCCTTACTAAACTTGTATACCCACTGTCTCTTCGTGCACGGCCAAGTCTTGCGCGTACTCGATTGCCAGCTGCTTAAGACCAATGACCAGCGTCTCCATAATCGCATCGATCTCCCTGTTCAGGTGCGGGGCGCTGCGATCAACTGATAGGGTCATTACCTTTCCAGCAGAGTACCCAGGAGCAAGATGCAGATAGCCTGTCATTGAGGCAACACTTGCCTCAATAAACCGCAAAGCGGCCACGCCGGGACCACTACTACAATCTATCCCTTGCCCGTTCAGCCCAAGAATACGATTATGCTCATCTCGTGAAACAACTATCTCTCCCACGTATCTCTCCTCTAGGCCTCGATGGCATTTATTCTTGTCTTCATGTACAGCTGGCGATGCCCTTGCTTGTGACGGTAGCCTTTCTTGCTCTTATACTTGTAAACCACTATCTTCTCACCTTGGCCCTGCTCACGAACCTCTCCAGTGACCTTAGCATCTTCCAAATAAGGCGTTCCAACCTCAACCCGGCCATCATCAACAAGCATAAGCACTTTATCGAAGGTTACCACGTCTCCAGCGCTTAGTCCGCTGACCAACTCATGGTCAAAAAGACCTCCGTTTTCTAACCGGTACTGCTTACCACCCGTTTCAATTACTACATACATGGATTTTGCACCTCAATTGATCCAATTTTAGCTATATAAATCGCCCTTTTCAACGACTCAGCTTATCCTTGTTCCCGGAAGAACCTCACGGTCCGTGTTTAGAAGCGAAACTTCCGCCCCTTTCCCGGCTGCAAGCAGCATCGCTTCAGACTTCACCCCATGGATCACTCCTGGCTCAAGGTTCACCACAACAATCACTTCCCGCCCGATCAGATCCTTAACCGAGTATATGCCTTTTATTCCGGCGACACTAGTCAGCTTTCTTTTTCCAATGTCAATCTCCAACTTGTACAGACGTTCAGAGCCAGTCATGTCATCAACAGATAATACTTTGCCTACCTGTATATCAAGGCGAGAGAATTCTTCCAATGGTATACGCTTCTCATGAAGAACCTCTGCTTCAGCCTCCATCTTTTTTACATCTATCCTTTCAATGAGGACCCGCGATGCGCCGATCTTCATTCCCGCTGCTACGCAATCGATATCCTCCCAACGCGGGTCGCTAAACCCCATAATTTCTAAAACCTGAGTCGAGTAAACAGGAACGAATGGGCCAAGTAGTAACGCTATTGCCTTAACTAAGTGGAAAGCACTCGCCACTGCGCCATCGTCTGCGTTTGCCCAAGGGGCTTTCCTCTGGAAGTACTCGTTTCCAAAAACCGCAACAGCACAAACCTCTCGCAGAGCCTGGCTTAGGCTTGCCCCATCCATCGCCCGGGTATAGGACGTAACCGCGCTTGCTAGCCTATCGTTTACTTCGCTATCGATGGCGCTTTCAGGGACTACGTGTCCATATCGATCTTGCACAAAGGACAGCACCCGGTTAACCAAGTTTGCCACATTCGAAACAAAGACCCCGTTAACCGCTTTCTGCAACTCGTCCCATGAGAAATTTACATCGCGCTCTTCGGGACGGTTATAGAGCAGATAGAATCTCCACAACTGAGGGTCCATCAAATGAAGGGCATCGTCGCAATAAAGCCCCAATCCGCGAGTCTTGGAAAAACTATCGCCATCAATCCAATTAAGATACTCAGTGGCAGCGATTTGGTCCGGCAGATGATATCCGCGGCCCGAGGCTATCAATTGACCTGGAAAGACCAGGGTGTGAAAGGGAATATTGTCCTTACCTATTGCGTAGATTTGATGAACATTCTCCCCAAACCAAAATTCCTTCCACCCATCGCCGCCATGGAAATGCTCAACTGCCGCTGACACATACCCCAAGGCGGCTTCGCCCCATACGTAGATCACTTTTCCTTCAGCCCCCTCAAACGGAGCTGGGATGCCCCACTTGATGTCACGGGTCATGGCTCGCGGCTTCAATCCATCAGAGATCATCTGTTGGGTGAATTGGTGAACATTTCCCTGGAAGTCACGTGATGCTACGTAGGCCTGCAGCTGAGGCGCAAGCCTAGCAAGATCCAAATACCAGTGTACTGTCGGACGGAATTCAATATCGCCCTTTCCGCAGAAGCTGCAGAGCGGGTTGATCAACTCCTCAGGCTCAAGAATGGCTCCACAACTATCACACTGGTTGCCCAGGGCTCCGTGAGCTCCGCACTTCGGACACGTGCCCGAAATGAACCGATCCGCTAGGAACAACTCACAATTACGGCAATAAGATCGATTCTCCTCCTTAGTTGTAATAAACCCATTTTCCTGCATGTCCAGGTATATTCGCTGCACAAAATCCTTATGAACAGGAGATTCTGTTATAGTGTAATTATCGAAATGGATCCCAAACCCATCAATTATTTCACAAATCTTCTTGTGATTACGGTGGGAGAGTTCTGTTGGCGTAATCCCCAACTTCCTTGCCTCGTATTCGATGCGTGTTCCGTGTGCGTCACTACCGGAGACATATAGGACATCATGCCCCCGCAAACGGTAGTAACGAGCAAACACATCCCCAGAAAGCAGAGATGAGACAAGATTCCCCAGATGAGGAACTCCCGATGCATAAGGCCATGCACTGCACACTAACACTTTTTTCTTATCCATACCTTCTCCAGTTCTATAACAATGATGTATTATACCTTGAAGCGAACCTGCCTTCTATCGAAGGACAAGCACCGCATGGTTTGGTGTCACGTTTCTCTGACAACAATGCGCTACTACAGAGAGTAAACGCTTCACGAACAGCTATACGGATAGGTTCGATCTTGGAAGAGCATCGCCGTTACTATTCAAGGGAAAGCTTCAGGCACTAACTGCAGAACTATAGACCAGCTTTCTCCTAGCTTCATTCGACGCCCAATAGTTTCTATCCATCAGCATGTTTGCTTTTCGCAAACAACTTCCCTCTATCGTTAACTACAAGATGGTAACCGCTTTTATTAGCGCTGTGGTACGCTATAAATATCCTACTTCATAATCCTTGGCAGGCAAGCTTGTGCCTCTTTTCAAATGACCTTCCTTGCAAACCCAATTTCAGTAAGTGCCATCTTACCTGATCAAGCACTGCCCAGGTTAGTTGATCTAGAATCTGGCTGCAATGAAAAGCTCTAATAGTAAGCTATTATAGAGCTCACCATCGCTCTTGGTCCCGGTCAGGTAGGATCCAGTGAGGGAAGTTTGCCATGTTTCAGAGATTGTTAGATCAGCGCTCGTCTCCACCGATAAGCTGATATCGCGTTTCTCTTCTCCCGACGAGTAGCTTCCATCAACGTAAACACGAACCCCGAGTGGTTTGTAAAGGAACCCTTCTCGAAATGGGTCCGTAGTGAAAGTATAGGTGTTATTAAGAGTGATGGTGAGATCATTAGTTTGGCTTGATCCAGATGAGCTACGTGCGCTAAGCCTTAAAGTATCCCTACTGCCGTCTGGTGGGGTCCAAGACAACGATCCAGTCAAAGTCATTGTTGTCGTCCCTCGCGACTCACCCCGATAGGTAACCAGACTGGAGTTCTGTGAGTACGACAGGTTTGGCTTAAAGTCCGGTATTCCCGTGTAGGCTAAACTGGCCGAGATCCGATCCTTTATCTGCTCTCTATCTTGGCCGTACCCTGATACATCACGGGCAACCGATCCGTTTGCCGAGACATCGCTTACCGTCGCTTGTAAGCTAGCCTGGCCACCAAGCACAATCATCCCACCCTCCTTGTTAGCGTCAAGCGTTAGTCGTGGCGTCAGCCTGAAATCAGAGATCGAGAACGAAAAGACCCTGACGTCAAGGTCTGCTGTCTGAGCGATATCTATGTTATCGTCTGCAAGATTATGCGCGCCATCAACTTTGTACGCAAAGTCAGCACTAAAGCCCGTAAAGGAGTGTTTCACGCTTCCAGTAACACTCCATTTTTCACTTCCACTTGCTCCAGTTAGACCAAAGCTCATCGGCCGGGCCCAGTTTCCCCTAATCCTAACCTCCGGCGTAATACTCCAGTCAACGCTTCCCGAGAGTCGGTTCTGACGAGGAGTGGAACTCCCCTCATTTCCACCATAGAAGGAGTCCGTCCACCCAAGCGATAGTGACAAGGAGTCCGATAATAATCTGTCCGATAAAGACAGCGCATAGCCAATCGTACTTCTTTCAAAACCGGGCACAAGAAAGTCATCGTTTACAAGGCTCTGGCTAATAGAAATGTCAGCATGGACACCAAGGTCAATAGAGAGCGAAGCCCTGTTCTCAAGTGTGTTTCGGGGATCTTCTGTTCTATAATCTATCTCGTAGAAGCTATGTGAGATAACTAGGTCTACTCCATCCGAAACGTTGAAACTGCCATTCAATATCCATCCGGTCGAGTCACTGCGTGATGTCCTGCCAATGCTAGTGAATGTTGGTTGTAGAAGCTCGAAGCTTCCGGACAGTTTATAGCTATCCACGCTTCGATTGAAGCTAGCCCTAACCAAGACCCCCGTATCAGTGTGATCCAAAGCAGGTATATCTTTAAACCTGAAATTGTCATGGCCATCCAGATGCAGATCATAATTGTCAAATCGCTTTGAAGTACGGTCCTTGATAACCAATACTTCCATGTAGTAATCAGAATCAGCCCGGCAACCCGCCCACAACGCACCATCAGGAGCCCTCCCGATTGCGGTTATAGCCATACCTTCTGTTTTCGATATGATGGTATCGCCATTGTACAGACCATCATTCGTCCCATAGTATATGTCATCGTTGTTCAAACAGACCGCATAGACCGGCCCATTTTCGAAGATCCAGCTTATGGCCCCCTTGTTTCCTCTCATTAGGCCAAGGCCATTGCTCGAGGCAATATATATGTTGCCATTGCTAGCAAGAAGGGCGTTAACCTTTTCGCCTACCGTTTCGGATACATGTTCGAACCTGCCGTTGTCAAAGTCTAGCGTGAACAGTCCGCTATCTGTACCAACATATAGCTCATCTTCACTCATAGCCAGGGCGTAAACCGTCGAAAACGCATCCGAGTTGTAGTTACGATAACTAGCGAAATCATCCAGTGATTCCGTGGGTACCACAGCTATACCACCTTCCGTTCCAAGATACAGAATACCGTCACTAACTAACAAGGAATGAACCGCCACGTCTGGCAACCCGTCGTCAGTATAGTATCGCTTCCAGTTTCCTACTTGATCGAATGGTGCCTCGCCAACTAGCTTGAGCTGGCTGAGGCCCGATGAGGTTCCAAAATATATATTCTCTCCATCACGTGCCATCGTGTAGACTCGACTGCCCGACAAGCCGCTTGCCGCGCCGTACGCCGTCCATTCATCACCGAGGCCAACGCTTAATCCATTGAGGCTTGCAACAATTGTGTAGTCGCCTGCAACGACGATTGAACTAATTTGGTTTGGCATGCTCAAGCGTAGGTTGTCGTCGAACGGAAAGACATCGTTGTTGTACCCTACCGTAAAGCCAGCGCTAAAGCCATCCAAGTCAATAGTCCCAGCCACGCCGGAAACCGTATGAGTATTTGGCATGGTGTGCATGGTTTCTCTGTCTTCACTCGAAGTAACGGAATCCGCTGCTTGCAACATGCTCAGATCGAGTGTTAGAGCTGGCGAGACGGGAAGAGTTAGCATCGCCCCGTAGAAATTTCTCGCGTATTCCGCGCTTGAACCTAGCCCCCCGCGTGACCGTTCGTAGTCGATCCGAATCGTATCCTTGTCTCCTATCTTGGAAAAAAGCACTAGAAGGCCAACATCATAGTCTATTGAATAGTCTTTATCACGAACAATAAGTTCCCCATTTAAGTATACCTTTTCGCTTGCAGGAACAACCGATAACCCAAGATTGAATACATCTCCCGATATGCTATAATCGAAAGATACTAGAACTGCGCTATCTGGGTTTTCAAAGAAATCCGAAGGGAAGTCAAACTCAATAATCCCCTCACCCTCATATGTATTCACTGAATAGCCAGCAAACAACGGCTCAGAAATATCTAAGAATGTCTCGCTATCTTGACTGATCTGTACGGAAATCGAGTCTTCCATGATATTGGTCTTACCTAAGTAGTAAAAACGATGCCTAACAGCATCAGCAACAACATAGGAATCCCCATCAACCATCAAGCTCACATGCTCTGCAAGCGAATACAGGAACCTCAATTCGTATTCGCTTCCGGTGTTAAATGGATACGTTTTGTACTCATCGCTATCAAACAAGTCATGTTCCCTGTTGTAAGTACTAATGGCTGAGGTAAGGTGCCTACGTAAAAGGGCATTTGGTTCTGACTTCAATATGAGATTATCGATATCCGATTCATCTGTCACTACGCTATAACTGCTCGCGGAAACATCCACGGTAGGTGAGGTAGCAATGTCATCATACAGGTACCCCAGGCCATAATCAGCTAGCAGGCCTTTCAAGGCGTCTGTTGTGACAAATTCCAGGTTTACTTCGGAGAAATCAACAATGTAGGGCGCCGTTAACGGGTAAGCGTAAAGACCCGAAATATTCGTCTGATACGGCTTCGTAATCCACGGGGTATCAGGATATGAGGCAGCATATAAGACTTCGTCATGACCTGTTCTTCCCGTGAAGGTCTGTGACTCGGATATCCCCTCGATCTGTGATACTATGCCAGTCAGGGTAGTTTCATCCCGCAGGTAGTCAAGGCGTAACCCCTTAAGCTTCTTGTTGTACACAGCAAACGCTTGCTGCCCCGATAAAGAAAAATCACCCAGTACACCCTTAAGATTATCTGTATCGAGGTTTATCGTCAGTGTTTGCATGCTAGAAGATTCTTGATCATTGAAGTGCGCGTTGATAGTCAACACAGACAACGCTTCACCCTTGATATCCACAGCAAGCGACTGATCAAGCGAAAGCTGATATGCGCTTGCTCCCAACCTCGCTAATCCGCTGGCATCTCCAATCCCATAGCCCACCGTCCATGTCTTGCTTCCGGTGAGAGTAAGCTGATAGTTTTCCCCTTGTTCAGTCCTAGGAAAAGACTCCAGAGAGATCAGAAAGCCCAGTATGAACACAAAGAAGAAGAGTATAACATTTGTATTTGGTCTTAGGCGCTCCATCTTTCCTCCTAGAAGCAAAAACTGATAGAAATCCGATGAGCGTTTGGAAACGATCCTCTTGTTATGTATGCCCAATCTGTCTGAAAACTGGAGAAACGCACTGACAGACCGAATGTCGCTCCAGCACCATCATAACCAACGCGCGCCGCTAATCCATCGACGTATACCTCTACGCCGGCGCGAAGCTTTGGAGAGGCAGAGAACAATCCCGCCCCTTCTACGCTAGCGTTTAATCCAACATCTTCTCCAGGAGATGCACTAAGAGAAACCCCCAAGCGTGTTCTTGCAGTCCAGTCTTCAGTATGGGTATCAAAAGATATCGGCCGGCTGTAAGCATTCTCCACAAGCATACCCACTCTTATTACGTCAGTTACTATAAGAAGCGATGGGTCTAATGCCCACCCTGAACCGTCATCAGGGGAGGTGGCTCGGTAAACTTTGAGCCTTCCTCCAAACCCGACAGGGCCGATGCGAAATCCAGTAGAGACTATTCCTCCTCCACTTGAATAACGCAGCGTTTGCTCCTGCGTGTCTATCACTCCAGAATCCAGGTATAGAAAGGCCGCCCCAAAATATGGAAGAGCAAATTGAAGACAGCCGTAGTTGACAGCTCCAAACTGCCGCGCAAGAAGAGAAGAGAGTCTTATGCTGTTGATCCATCCAAGGCCAGCAGGATTGTAAAACACGGCGCTTTCGTCGTCTGCAATGGCTAAAAACGCCCCGCCCATACCCGTCGCACGGGCGGATGTCGAGAGTTCAAAGATCCCAGCAACGTCTGCATAACTATCGCCAAATGCTACCCATGAACAAATCGCTGTCAAGAGCAAGATCATAACCAATGCTACTCTCACCTAGAAATCACCAGCCTTCCCACAGCGGAGTTTCCCTTGTCGGTTCCAAGTACATATAGGTAAAGGCCGTTTGCCAGTGCTCGTCCGACTTCATCTATCAGATCCCAGCTGTATGTTGTATCATATACCGACAACTCTGCATCAAGCACCTTTGTTCCTGCGACTGTGATGACCTGCAAACATGCTTGAGTTGTATCATCAGGCAAAGAGTAAAGAAAAACTGCCTGATTGCTTACCGGGTTCTCTGCTAGCTCAACAACCGGCAGGTCGTCGACAGAAGGGATTATTTGGCCTGCCACTATTTCAACCGCATCACTAGCGTTCACCTTGCCGTATCCCCAGCTGTTGTTGGCCATACTCCCTGTAAACGCATCTCGGGTAGCAGTAGTGGTAAGAGCAAGTCTAATCTCATCTGATGTCAATTCCGGATTCTCAGAGAGCATCAGGGCAATCACTCCAGCCACGTGAGGAGCCGCCATGCTTGTCCCCAGGTTCATAACGTGCGTACCGTCCGGATTTAAAAGATACAGAGCATAACCTGCATCAGACGATTGCGCAGAACAAATCCAAGCGCCAGGAGCTACTATATCAGGCTTCTGCCTGCCATCCCGCGTTGGACCAAGGCTAGAGAAGTACGATAATCTGCCGATCTGAGTGCTGGATGAGAAATCTTGCTCGCCAGCCACAGACATCCACTTAGCCTTGGTATTGAACGATCCCACAGTGATTACAGTATTTGCATTTCCTGGCTCATCAATCGTGAGAAGCGAATCGCCACCGATGATTGATCCATTGTTCGAGGTTACCCAGCCATCAAACCTGCCTCCACCACTATCATCCCTTACAGTGATTGCCCAAGGCTCTCGGCTAGTTATCTCGCTTAAAGCTACTCTGGCTTCGTTATCTTGGTTATTGGGGTTAGGTCCAGTGAATGCATTATCCACTACAATAATCCCATCGCGACTTGCATCACGTCCTATTGTTCCAGTAGCGACTGCCAAGGAATCGCCCATCGGTGGAGTAATCACTATCTTGAAATTTGATGTTCCGGGATACCAAATCGATATCTCTACAGAGTCCGACTCGGGGTCAACCAAGAAAGTAAATTCATTTCCTGCAAGCGATCGTGCCACATGCAAAGGTAGATCCCCTTCGTTACCGGCAGATACCACTATCGCCCTTCCTGGGCGATCGATAAGCTCATCTAATCCCTGCTCAAAAAGACTTGTCCCATCGTGCGGCCCGTCCTGACCACCAAGGCTTAAGTTCACTACCGCAGGCAACCCTATCTCCTCAGCCTTATCAAATATGTACCGTACACCCGAAAGGATATCAGAGGTATAAAACGCGGTCTTTACTACAACTATCTTTGCTTGTGGGGCAACGCCTATCATCGCCGCGCTCGACGATGATCCATCTCCAGCAGCTGCCGCAATTACGTGCGTACCGTGACCGCTACTGTCTGACTGACGAACGATCCCACTTTCTCCCCCAAAGCCATTCGCAATATCGCTTTCTACATCAGAACGATCGTAATAGTCACTAAACAGGCCGCTTGTCTGGTCCCAGATCCAAAGAATGCGCGATGACTCCTCCAGGCCATCTCCATCGGAATCATAGCGAAAATCAAGGTGCATATAGTCTATACCAGTATCTACAGCACCAATGATCACACCTTCCCCCATATCTGATATTGGGGGAGCATGCACAACATCGGCTTTTATGATTGGAACGCTTACATCCAGTTTAGGCTGCGTCTTCCAAGCTGGCTCCACATACACCACATCTGGCGAAGCAATAAGCGTTAAAAGGGAAGCAAGCGAAACCTTCATACCTAGAATTGTCCCCGTCGATACCGCAACAGGAAACCCTAGGAAACTTGACCCAAAAAACGGATAGCGCACTTTGACCAAAACACCAAGCTCCTCACCCTTTTCGCCGTCAGATTCGATTGGAAAAACTATCGGGCCGTTGGGCCCAAATACTTGCATCGACGAGGAGTAACGTGATAAATCTTTCTCCTCACTGCTTTCAGCCAGTACCATCCGCAATACTGGGGAGAGCTTAGCCTCCTGTCCACAGAATGACAGAAGGCTGAACAAGAAGATCACAAGCACAGCAATAACAAGTTTTCGCACGTCACATCTCCCTACCTTCAAGCACATTTAGAAGCTAATTCTACCTTCGTACATCCCATCGCACAAAGGACTGCCTTCAAAATGCACTCTACCAACGAAAAGAATACTTGATGGATCGAAGTATCCCCACCCATACACGTCATTCAACATCCCTGTAGCCGTAGATCCTCGATATGTATATCCTCGCACTGGGTATTGATTTCACAGAACATAAGTGTTACAATGAGCATATCGTTCAGGAGGGAAGCCTCTAAGAACAACTCAAGAGTGTCAAAGGAGGAAGAGATGGTTAGAAACCTGTTGTTAGGCGCTTTTATCATCATTTGTGTGGGTGTAGTTATCCACGCACAAGAATTAACAATCAGCGAAGTGGCTTGGGCCGGAACGGCCAGCAGCACCAGTGATGAGTGGATAGAGATCCATAATCCCAAAGATGTACCCGTAGATGTAACCGGATGGCTTATCACTTTCGGGGACACGGCAATCGATCTCGGAAAGGCCGCAAACACAGTTATAGAAGCCGGAGCATATTTCCTACTTGAAAGGACGGACGACGAAACAGTTTCCGATATCACAGCCGATTTGATCTATACCGGCAGCCTAAGAAATGATACATGCACCATAAGCCTCCTAGATCATAATGGTGCGGTTATAGATACCGCTAACGCCACTCTCGAATCCGGTTGGGCTGCAGGATCTACAGGAAAATCAGATGTACCTTTCGCTACTATGGAGCGGATTGATCTAGCCGGTCCGGATACTGTTGACAATTGGGCTTCTAACAGCGGCCTAATAACATGCGGGCATGATGCATCCGGCGAAGCGATCAACGGTACACCAAGAGCTAAAAACTCAGCAACAATTCTATGGGAGACTGTTCCTGTTGTGACCATAGACGCCTTTTGGCAAGACGAGCAGAACGTGAGCGACACCGTAGTCATCTCATGGCAATCACACGACCCGGACGGCAAGGATGAAATGCTTCAGGTAGATATCTTAATCTCCGATGATGGTGGAGATACTTTTGCAGTACTAGTTAGCGATCTTGGCGGTGATTCCTACGTTTGGGATACAACAAAGCACAAAAACGGCGGTGAGTACATAATTAAGGTGGCTACGAAGGACGTTGATGGTAACGTTGGGGAGGAAGCGAGCCCTGAATTTTCTATAGCAAACTAGTGCAAAAAACTACTGGGAGAGCCCGCACATCTTCTTGATCTGGTCCATGTGCGCGTAGGTCTCTCTCTTTCCAGCATCGATGGCCTCTTCCACGTGCTTGAAAGCCAGCATATTTATCCAGCCGACTTCCGGGCGCAGCACGATGAAGTGGCCATCGAGCCGTCTACTGGCGTTCTCCATCTGAAGGGCAGTCAGGGCATGTGATGTTATCCTCTGAGCTTGAAGAAGTGCGTCAAGCGTGGTCTTGACGTTTCGTGTAAGAGGAGCCCCCGTATCAACAGCGATAACAGCCTCAGCCCCCATGTCGATTGTCACGCTTGCTGGAACCTTGTCAATGACTCCACCATCGATCAGGTAACGTTCCTCATAGGTGACAGGATAGAACGTTCCCGGAATCGCCGCGCTGGCGGCGATCGCCTTGTACAGCTTACCCTCGGTAAGCACAATTCGCTCTCCTGTCTCTAGATCTGCCGCCACTACTGCAAATGGCATCCGCGTATCCGAGAAATCTCTGTTTGCTGTCAACAGCGAGAACAACTCGTAGATACGTGACAGATCCTGAGGAAAACCCTCATTTGTGCGCCAGTCTGAACCGCGTACATACTCAATGAACCCTCGCCCAATTGCCTTCTGTAATTCACGCATTGCACTCTCCGAAACTTGAAGAAGCTCGTTCAGATCAAGGCAGGTAAGTAGAACGCGCAACCTGGAAAGATCCATTTCAAGCGCTCTGGCAGCTCCCATGACGGCGCCTATACTTGTCCCGCTTATGTAATCCAAGGGAATGTTATTCTCAGTCAGTGCCATAAGAACACCGAGGTGAGCAAAGCCACGCGCACCGCCGCCGCCAAGAGCTAATCCGATCTTTCTTCTCATCTCATCGGCAAGAAAAATCCCCCTTTGCCAGATAATAGACTAGCAAAGGGGGAAAAGGCAACCACAATTCGGATTAGTACATTCCGCCCGGCATCTGCGGAGGCATAGACGGTGTCTCTTCCTTCTCCTTGATGTCAGCAACGAGTGCGTCGGTGGTGAGGAGCATCCCCGCTATTGATACGGCGTTCTGCAGCGCAGAGCGAGTCACCTTCGTCGGATCAATAATGCCGGCCTTGAACATGTCGCGGTATGTCTCGGACAGTACGTCAAAACCAACCCCAGGCTTCTCTGCCTTAACTCGCTCGACGATAATCGCACCCTCAAAACCGGCGTTGTCGGCCAGTTGGCGCAGGGGGGCCTCAACTGCACGGCTGAGTATCTTAACACCTACGGCTTCGTCGCCTTCGAGATTCAGGTCCTTCAGCTTGAGAGCAGCATTCAGTAGCGCGGCACCGCCACCGGGAAGAATCCCTTCGTCAACCGCGGCTTTCGTCGCTTCAAGAGCGTCTTCCATCCGGTGTTTCTTCTCGGCAAGCTCCGTCTCTGTTGCGGCTCCAACCTTGATCACAGCGACACCGCCTGCAAGCTTTGCCTTGCGCTCTTCCAGCTTCTCACGATCGTAGTCGGAATCAGTGTTCTCGATCTGGGCATCGATCTGCTCGATGCGTCCCTTGATCGCGTCAGCAGACCCACCTCCACCAACGATGGTCGTGTTGCTGCCATCTACCTTGACACGCTCAGCGTGCCCAAGCATGTCCAAAGTGGTGTCCTTAATCATCATCCCTGCATCTTCGGCAATTACTGTTCCACCTGTCAGTACAGCAAGGTCCTCCAGCATTGCCTTACGGCGGTCACCAAACCCAGGCGCCTTCACAGCACAGCTGGATAAAGTTCCCTTGAGTTTATTGAGAACTAACGTGGTCAAAGCTTCGCCAGTCACATCCTTGGCTATTATCAGCAACGGCTTACCACTTTGAGCAATCTTCTCTAGTAATGGAACAAGGTCGGCCGCGTTCTTGAGTTCCTGGTCAGTAATCAAGATATAGGGATCTTCCAGACCAACCTCCATCTTCTTGGGGTCTGTCACGAAGTAAGGCGAAATATACTCGCGATCGAACTGCATACCTTCAACTACGTCGTAATACGTTTCGATGGTTTCAGAATCCTCTACCGTGATCACGCCGTCCTCACCAACCGCCTCCATAGCGTCAGCGATAATCTTTCCTATGGACTCGTCGTTGGCGGAAATGGTCGCTACCTGAGCTGTCTCATCCTTTGTCTTAAGCGCCCGGCTCTGCTCCTTAAGCCCTTCCACGATCCTTGCCGCGCCCTTTTCCAGACCTCGCTTCAGCTCCATGGGGTTAGCTCCAGCAGCAAGATTCTTGAACCCCTCCTCAATCATGGTATGGGCAAGTATGGTTGCGGTGGTCGTCCCATCCCCAGCAATGTCATTTGTCTTCGAGGCAACCTCTTTCACCAGCTGGGCGCCCATGTTCTCGTATGGGTCTTTGTATTCTTGTTCTTGCGCGATGGTCACGCCGTCGTTGGTAATGTCCGGGCTACCAAATTTCTTATCAATAATCACGTTACGCCCCCGGGGCCCAAGCGTGATACGCACGGCGTCAGCTAGCTTATCTATTCCCACCTTCATGCGGCGGCGTGCTTCCTCACCGAATATTACTTCCTTTGCCATTTTTAGTCCCCCTTTATCTACTTAATTACGGCAAGGATATCGCTCTCTTTGACAAGCAGGAGTTTGTCTTCGTCAATCTCAATCTCTGTACCTGCAAAGCTGGAAACGATAATCTCATCGCCCTTCTCTACGCTGAATTTCTCTTCAGTCCCTAGTTCTAGGACTTTGGCTCGTATAACTTTCTCGCTCTGTGCGCTTTCAGGAAGGACAATCCCTCCTGATGTTTTTCTCTCTTCTGGTTCGAGCTTCTTCGCCAGAATGCGCTTTCCCAATGGCTTGATCTTCATTCTTCTATCCCCCTCCTTACGGGTTGATTAGCACTCTCAAGGCTAGCCTGCTAAACGTATTGTAACCGCCGACCTTTTGTACGTCAAGAGCAAACCGAAAGTTGTTTTACGGTGTATCGCAATGTTAAATTAACGTCATGCCATCAGGTAAGGTTCATTTGAGAATAGAGATGGTTATCCTTGCGGGATGCCTCGCTTTGGGCTCGTATCTTGTGAAAGAAGAGCTGATTGAAGCCGTTCATCTCACCGTCTTTTTTGGGGCATACCTCTTTTCGAGCTTCTTTCTTACCCCTGATCTCGACCTGAAGCAAAGCCTTGCTTTTAGACGCTGGGGAATAGCTCGCGTTCTATGGGTGCCTTATGCCCGCCTCTTTCGCCACAGGGCATTATCTCATAGCATACTGCTTGGTCCGCTTACACGCATCTTGTATCTAGGATTTATTTTGTTTGTGATAACAATAGCCGCAGCAAACATAGCTGGCTGGACTGTGCAGCTCTATTTACCCCAATGGGGGGTCCTCATTTCTATCCTCACCGGCATTTACATGCCAAATCACATCCACGTCCTCGCTGATGTTCTCTGGTCTATCGCCCATCATCGCTAAGGTGTTGTGATGGGCTTTTCGCGGCTCTATAATGGTAGATATGAAGGAATGGACGCTTTACCTAGTTACGGTTGCGGCAATAGTCGGGGCAATTGTCCTGTGGCAAATTGCGGGGCCTTACTACGAGGTTGGCATAGCATCGTGGTATGGTCCGGGCTTCAACGGTAATCACACTGCAAATGGTGAGATTTACGATATGAACGGTATCAGCGCAGCGCATAAGACGCTTCCATTCGGAACAGTGGTGAGAGTGGTAGACATGGAGACAGGTAGAAGCGTGGTCGTGAGAATAAATGATCGTGGCCCATTCATTGAGGGGAGGATTATTGACCTTTCAAAGGGAGCGGCTGAGAAGCTCGGGATAGTCGAAAGAGGGATCACCCATGTAGGGTTACGTATCATCAGCTGGTCAAAATACGAGTAACCATCATGATGGCTATGATCTGGGGAGTGATTAAGTAATGGGACTTGCAGTCAGCGAAATGAGAAAAGGGATGGTGATCCTCTACGATGGGGAGCTGTACGAGATCGTCGAATACGAGCATTCCAAAAGAGGACGAGGTGGAGCAATAGCGCGCACGCGGCTGAGACACCTAAAAACAGGGCGCAACCTCTCTACCACGTTTAAAGGATCCGAGAACACTGAGTCAGTCTTTTTAGAATCTCGCCCCATACAGTATCTATATAGTAACGGGGAGAGTTATTTCTTCATGGACAAAGAGCGCTACGATCAGTTCCCTGTGCCCGCCGATGTTCTCGGCGCGCAAGCGCAGTTCATAGTAGAAGGGATAGATGTTACAGGATATTACCATATGGATTCGCTAGTAAAGGTCGATCTCCCCAATTTTGTTGATTTGAAGGTGATTCATACTGAGCCCGGGGTGAGGGGCGACACGGTGTCTAACGTGGAGAAACCTGCGACCTTAGAGAGCCAAGCCGTGGTGCAAGTCCCTCTTTTCGTCAAAGAAGGCGATACTCTTAAAATAGACACGCGTGACGGTTCATACGTGGAACGTATTTAGCAAAGGAGGGATGATGGCTGAACGAAAGGTAGAAATAGTTGATGAAGATGGTCGCATCACGATAACTGAAGATGTGATAGGAGCGATAGCGAAGATCGCCGCAGGCAAAGTCGACGGGATAGCCTTGTCCACCGCTGGGACAGGAGGGATCAAGAGCTTCTTCGGTGGAGAAGACCTTTCACCAACTATAAAGACTGACTTAACTGATGATGGAGTGCACGTAGAGCTGCGCATCACCGTAGAGTATGGTTACCCCGTTCATGAGGTTGCGCGGGGGATTCAATCCAACGTACAAACGGATATTGAAAAATTGGCTGGCGTTACGGTAACCGGAGTCGATGTCTTTGTGCGGAAGGTGGTAGCTCCGCACACGCCAACTGAGAGCGTTGACGAGGAGTGAGGAGGGAGCGCAATGGCAGATTCAGAAAAAGGAAGTGTAGGCATCTCCAAGGAAGTGGTCACAGCTATTGCTGGAATAGCTGTCTCCGAAGTGGATGGAATAGCTAATCTTCGCCACGATGACGGAACCTTTCGTCGCGGTGAGGTTATGAAGAAGTACGTGGACACGGAAGTAGAAGGGGAGAGCGTCAAAGTCACTGTGCGTATCACCGCTATCTATGGAATACCGATCCACAAGGTAGCAAAGCAAGTCCAAACAAGAGTGAAGACGGAGATCGAGCGGATGACCGGGCTAAAAGTGAGTGCCGTGGATGTAGATGTTCAGCGCATTGTTGAGCCAGACGATCAGTCTGAGGAGGAAAAGGAAGAATGAGCCCAATGGCACTTGGCATAATTGCCTTTGCGGGCGTCATTGCTGCTGTCACGGGTGTATTCTCTGTCCTCCTGGGCGCGGGGGTATTTCACCTGACATCTGCAACCAAGTTCCTAGCTACACTAGCCGGCAAAGCAACTCTTTGCGCATTAGGAGCATTCCTGCTTGCTGTTAGCATCAATTACGCTTCCATATTCTTCCGCCGGCGCGCCCAACTGTCCCACTTCTCCCAGGACGGTCAGTGGGGAAGAATAGAGCTGTCACCCTACGCACTCCGGGAGTTGGTGAGCGGAATCATGCGCGAAGAGATAGGTATAGACCGATTTAAGGCTCAGCTAGGCCACCTTAATAACGGGTTATCGATAAGGATTACAACAACCTTGTCTCCAAAGGATAGGGTAACAGACGTTGGCAAGCTAATTCAGGATACCCTTTCCAGCAGAGTTGCTGAACACACTGGGGTCGAGGTAAGTGAGGTATCAGTACTGGTTAACAGTATACAGTCGCTCGTCCAGGAACCTGATAGCAAAGAGGAAGAGGAGAATGAACATAGTTTTATCGCCTAGGCTCGCCGGCTTACTAATAGGCCTATTACTGGCAATCCTGCTAGTTACGGCAGGGTGGCGCATACTGTTGATTATGCTTATTTTCGCTCTTATCGGATACATAATTGGATTAGCCCTTGAATCAGAGAGCATACTGGCAAGAAAACTACGCGAGCTTTACATTCGTCTCTTTCGTCCCTAATGCAAAGAAGGAAGGCCAGGGAATTAGTCTTGCAGGCTCTTTACCAGCAAGAATTCGTCGACGCATCAATTGATGAGATAATCTCTGAACTTGACGCGAAAGACCAAAGACAGTACATTGAAGAGACACTCAATGGAATCGCTGCTAGGCTACCAGAACTAGATGGATTGATTGACCGCTACGCCATTGGGTGGCGAGTAGAACGTTTCGCTATACTGGACCGCAATATCCTGCGCCTGGGGCTATATGAGCTATTACACTCATCCCAGATACCAGCCGAAGTTGCAATAGACGAAGCCGTTGAACTAGCTAAGAGATACGGAACTGATAACGCTCGCTCATTTATCAATGGGATCCTAGATCGCGTATGGAAGGAGAGCAAAGCAAAAGGTAACCCTCCCGCAAGCAATCTGACCAATTCGTAATCGCTAGGTTTTGCAAACCCGATCTTAACCGAGGTCTTCTATTTGCTTATGACTACCAGTAATATGGCTGAAAGATTTCTTTCGCCGAAACCTTGAATGTAAGTTTCTCTAATGAAGGCCTGTGTTATATCAAATGCCGAATATTAGCCAACAAGTACGCGTACTGTCAGTTGAAAGAAACGTTACAAGTATTGACATAAAGCAACTGTTCTGTTAAAATAGTTCTATGTGGATCCAGGCTTGGAATTATGTATTGAATTATCCAGATAAGATTTTGGAATGGACCTTACAACACCTTTATATTGTTCTAGTTGCTAATATCTCGGCTGCTTTATTTGGAGTCTTAATAGGAATATACATTTCTGGTCGCGGACGCGAGCGAATTGCGGACACCGTGATTTACTTTGCCAGCATCATGATGACAGTCCCATCTCTTGCTCTATACGGTATTCTAATGGGAATCTTATCCGCCCTTACATTGCCTTCAATCGGTTTCCTTCCGGTAGTTATTGCCCTTACTCTTTACGGACTTCTCCCAATCATCCGCAATACCTACACCGCAATCCGCGAGGTTGATCCGGCCATGATTGAGGCCGGCAGAGGAATGGGAATGAGCGAGATACAGATTCTTGCCAAAGTAAAGCTACCATTAGCTGTCCCTGTGATCATGGCCGGTTTACGTCAAGCCATGGTAATGAATATAGGTATTGCAGCGATTGGCGCCTATATTGG
>CAZKFV010000122.1:0-3315 GCA_964552295.1 uncultured Thermotogae bacterium
TATTAGAGTTACAGACAATAAGACCTTCAAAATCAGCTTTCTGCTTTTCATTACTGCCTCCGGTTATCCGTCGTTCGAATTCTTCTGCGTGTGGAACTCTCCCTTTCTGTGAGCTTTTGTCTTCCCCAAGATATCAGTCCATGGCATATCACTTCGTAGCTGTCAAGCCTGCATCACCAGGGTCTGCCCCACGCAGCTCAGACACAAGTGCGATCGCGCCAGCAGCCCGCATATATTTCAAGTATAGCATATCGCAACGTGGCTGCTGGCATGCTGCGAATACCGACCTCCCTCACCTCACCCCGTCACTCCCTCTAACTCTCTTGCCCCTTCGGCAATAATAATATACTAATCTAGTAACTGGAAGACAAGCAGCCAGATTCGAGAAAGCATAGCAGATGCAATGGAGATACGATAGAGACTGCCGGAGATTGGGGATACCTAGAGATTGGTAGAGACAGATAGAGATGGGTTAGAGAGGCTGGAGACAAGTGGGGTTCATCGAATTTGTAGAGTTGGTGAAGACTGAGACACGTAGAGACTGGTAGAGATACAGTAGAGACAAAGTGGACGGTATTAGAGATTAGTGGAGATAAGTAGAGATAAGTAGAGATAAGTAGAGATTGGTAGAGACAGATAGAGATACATTGGGGAGATTGGAGGCTGCCACCTGTCTGCCGTCAATTGGCGGGTAGCAAGTGGCTACTGACTGACTGCTGTCTCGCGTCTAGCGGCTATTGCCGGGGCCTATCTATCGAGCCGCAGACGGTGGATAGCGGACGCTTCTGTAGGTAAGCGAGGATTCCGGGTAACGAAACGATGGTTTGTGCAGTTGCACCCATGGCGTAGCAGTCAGCTGCTCGACACATGCTAGTCCCTTATTGCCCATATGTCGACTGTACCAAAGTTAGAGTCGTATTGTACAATGGTCAGAAGACGAAGGAGAATAGTTGTCGGTCAAGCTTATCAAGGAGGAATGTCATTGTGGGCAAGTCACGGAAACTGACCGTTAGTTCCGATTCGCCGGGCAGCACCATGTACCTGCTGGGCAACGCAGCAATTGCTCGCGGCGCAATTGAAGCTGGAGTCCAGGTGGTCGCGGCTTATCCCGGTACCCCATCCAGTGAAATAACCGAGACTCTGATAGAAGCAGCAGCAACGATACCCGGGATGTATGTCGAATGGTCGGTCAATGAAAAGGTAGCCATGGAGGTAGCTCTGGGCGCCTCCATTTGCGGCGTACGTTCAATGGCAATCATGAAAAGTGTAGGTGTAAACGTTGCTCATGACCCATTGATGTCCGCATCATACATGCCAGTAAAGCCAAGCAGCGGTCTTGTATTAGTAGATGCCGATGATCCCAGCCAGTGGAGCTCACAGACTGAGCAGGATAACCGCTATATTGCGGAGCATGCCTATCTGCCGGTGCTTGAGCCTTCTACAGTGCAGGAAGCAAAGGACATGATGAAGTCAGCATTCGACCTTTCAGAGGAGTTCGGCCAGATGTTCATGTTACGCACGGTGACCCGTATCAGTCATGCCCACAGCGATGTCAGACTGGGTGAGATTAAGAAGGACAAGCCTCAGGGACATTTCGAACGGGACCTGCAATATACCTGTGTGCCGGAGTATTCACGCAGAAACCGGACCACGATGCTGGATCGCTTCAAGAAGATCAGGGAAGCTGTCAATGATATGCCGTGGAATGAACTGAGTCTGGTAGGGGGGGCCAAACTGGGCGTTGTTGCCTGTGGTATTTCCTACGCTTATGCAATTGAAGCGCTGCGCTGGATGGGACTTGAAGACAAGACCTCTGTACTCAAGATCGGCACACCCCATCCGCTGCCGGAGAGACTAGTGAGACAACTACTCGAATCGGTAGAACTGGTGCTGGTGGTGGAGGAGCTTGAGCCTTTCGTAGAGAACCATGTAAGGATTATTGCTAACAGTGCTGCCATTACGACCCCTATTCATGGGAAAGATGTCGTACCCATTCAGTTTGAGCTCTCGGTGCGCAAGGTTTGTGAGGCAATCAGCAAGGTGACTGGCGTGTCTACCCCGGTCGATTTCGTGGCCATTGACGAGGCCGTCAAAGAGCCAGAAGCGCTCACGCCGTCGAGGCCCCCAACGCTGTGTACTGGATGTCCGCATCGAGCTTCTTACTATGCAATTAACCGGGCGATGCGAAAGGTCAAGGAGGATCTGGGAGAGCATATTTATACAGGTGATATCGGGTGTTATTCGCTGGCCCTTTACCCACCATTGAACGGCTGTGATATGGCCACCTGCATGGGGAGTGGATTTGGATTGGCTAACGGTGTCGCACGGGCAAGCAAGCGACCGGTTCTCGGTACGCTAGGAGACTCCACTTTCTTCCATTCTGGCATACCTGCAATGATCAATGCAGTTTCTAACAACACGCGTATCACAATGGTAGTGCTCGACAACTCGACTACCGCGATGACGGGTTTTCAGCCACATCCGGGCACCGGATCTACCGCGATGGGAGAGCAAGCTACCAGGATTGCTCCGGAGGATCTTGCCCGGGCATGCAACGTGCCGTTTGTTGCTGTTATCGATCCCTTTGAAGTCAAGCACTCGATCGAAGTTCTTGAAGATGCGATCCGCTTCGAAGGTCCGGCGCTAGTGGTGTCGCGGCATCCATGTGAGATTATACTAGCCAGTCAAAGGAGAAGGAATGGCGAACAAATCCAGCCGTACTATGTCGACAGAGATATTTGCACAAAGTGCAATCTATGTATCGATGCTCTGGGTTGTCCTGCCATACTCGTTGATGGCGGGGATATTATGATTGAGAGAACAGAGTGTGCCGGGTGTGGTGTATGTGCACAGATTTGCCCCGTTAAGGCAATAAAACAGGAAGGGGGCAAATAAGATGGCGCATATCGCAACAAGGGAAGTGAATATTATGATTTGTGGTGTTGGTGGCCAGGGCGTTGTCACCATGAGTGAGTTGCTGGGAAGCGCAGCGGTTGATGATGGCCAGACAGTCAAAGGCTCTGAGATTCTTGGTATGGCACAGCGCGGTGGGCGAGTAGTGAGCAGCGTGCGCATTGGCGGACGCGCAGTAGCACCCCTTACCCCCGAAAGAGCCTGCGATGTGATGCTTGCGGCGGAGCCGAGCGAGGTACTGCATTATCTTGGCTATCTAAACAAGGACAGCCTGGTAATCGTTAACATCCGCAGGGTCATCCCATACACGGTAGTATTGGGAGAAAGCAAGTACCCTGATCTGGAAACCATCACGAAACTATTGAGTGTCACTGGGGTAAAGGTGGTTACCCTTGATGCTAC
>CAZKFV010000123.1:0-8201 GCA_964552295.1 uncultured Thermotogae bacterium
GATGTCTTCCCTCGCCTCATCAACCATCCTCGCCACCTCCGGATAACGCTCTTCCAGAGCCTCTACCACCCTCCTATGTTGTGCCACTACTTGCTCGGCATCCGGCTGGGCAAAGATCGATCTTACCAATGCCGTTACCCATCCCTGTGCCTTCCTGGGAACCTTGACAAGTAGATCACGCATGAAGTGCATCCTGCACCTCTGCCACCCACTACTAGGTAACTCACTGGCAATTGCGTTCTTCAACCCTTGGTGCGCATCGGAGATGACTAGCTTTACACCAGAAAGCCCCCTTTCCACTAAGTTACGCAGGAATACCTTCCATCCAGCTCCATCCTCTGCTGTGTACATGTCAATACCTAGTATCTCTCTCTTACCTTTATGATTAACTCCAATGGCAATGGCTGTAATTACGTTTACTACCTGACCTTCTTCTCGTAC
The DNA here is from genome assembly GCA_964552295.1 of uncultured Thermotogae bacterium. GTDB lineage: Bacteria > Bipolaricaulota > Bipolaricaulia > UBA7950 > UBA9294 > M55B144. Next base: position 442 of record CAZKFV010000123.1, read on the forward strand.
CCGTTGGGTCATCGCATCCAACCACACAAAGGCATACGGCCCTCTATCCAGCGGACGATTCCTAAACTCCTCCACCCCCTTGTCCAGCTGTTTGCCTAACTGCGAAACCTGGCTTTTGGAGATCCCCGTAAGCCCTAACTTCTGTACTAATCCCTCCACCCGACGAGTGGAGACTCCCCGCACATAACACTCGGTTACTACCTGCATCAACGCGCGCTCTACCCGACGCCGGGGTGTAAGCAGCCAGTCAGGGAAGTAACTGCCCTTACGTAATTTTGGGATTCCTAGATCAATCGTGCCCACACGGGTGTCCCATCGGCGTGTACGGTATCCATTGCGCTGGTTGACCCGGTCAGGCGCCCTCTTAGCATACTCAGCCCCACACATACTGTCTGCCTCTGTGCCCATCAACAGCTCGGCTATCGTCTTTACCATCTCCCGCAGTAAGTCCGTATCCGCCTCTGCGATCCGCTTGCGCAGCCAGGCCAGATTGCCTATCCTCTCATTGACCATCGTTTCCTCCTCGTGCCGATCTACATCGGCTTGTTTTAGTGATTCCTGAGGATGACAGCGATGGTCTTTTTTCTCAAGCTCGCTTCCCTCTCGTACACCACACACATGGACTCTGACTATCTGGTTCTTGCCCTATCTTGTTGGCATGGCAAAGGCCTACTAATAAATCAGTCTCCTGCCGCGAATTGCCACTCGTTTTCGATAGGGCTGTGTCTAGTATCTATCGTGAAACCCTCTGCGTTTTGGGGTTTAGTACATCATTTAACCCGTCTCCAAGGAAGTTGAATCCCAACACCGTAAACATGATTGCCAGGCCGGGAAAGGTGCCTATCCACCAGGCTCTTCGCAGAAAGCTACGGCCATCGGCGAGCATGCTTCCCCACTCGGGAGTAGGGGGTTGGGCACCGAGCCCAAGGAAGCTCAATGCTGCCGCCCATAGTATTGCAGACGGGATAGCAAGCGTTATATACACTACGAGAGATGCCGACACATTGGGCAGTATGTGATGCACGATTACGTGCAGATTCGAGCCACCGCATGCGCGGGCTGCTTCAACATACGGCTCTTCTCTTACGCTTAGTACTCCAGCTCGCACGAGCCTCGCGTAGTCGCGCCACCCCACCGCTCCGACCGCGATTATCACATTGCGAAGTCCTCCTCCCAAGAATCCAGCGATTGCCAATGCAAGCACCATTGCTGGGATTGCCAGCATCATGTCGGTCAATCGCATGATCACCGCTTCTATGGCCCCTCCATAATAGCCGGCAACCAGACCCAGACTAACTCCCACAGCAATCTGGATGGCCACTACACCTACCCCCACCAGGAGTGCGTACTTGGTTCCGTGGATTATCCGCGACAGTATGTCCCTGCCGTACATGTCGGTGCCGAGCCAATGCTTGGAAGATGGAGGGGAGAACAGCGCACTATAGTCTTGTTTAAGTGGATCCTTTGGCGCAATGAATGGTGCAAATGCCGCGAGAACAAGGAGGAAGATCACAATGAGAAAGCCGGCCACAGCTAGCTTGTTCTTGCATAGTGTCCTTATGCTTTTGTAGCGGTCAGATGATATATGCCGAGAGTCTCTATTCCGCAGTTTTAGCTCCTTTTACTTACTCGTATTTGATACGAGGATCGATGTACACGTAGAGAACGTCTACCAGTAGGTTGATTAGTAGCACCATGATCGTGTATAGAACAACGATTCCTTGAACAAGCGGGAAATCGCGCTTGAGCACAGCATCAACCAACAGTTTGCCAATTCCTGGCCAAGAGAACACGGATTCAATAACTACAGAAAGCCCGAAAAGACCCGGTATCTGTAGCCCAAACACTGTGATGGTTGGAATCATGGTATTGCGCAGTGCATGACGAAATATCACCGTGCGCTCGGGAAGCCCCTTGCTTCGTGCAGTTTTAATGTAATCCTCACCGAATGCTTCAAGCATCTTAGCGCGTGTCAAGCGACTGAGTATGGCAACCTGACGAATGCCTAGCGCGAAAGCGGGCAAAACGAGGTGGCGCAATCCATCCAGCGTCCAAATTGGCCCACCGCGGCCCGATATGGGAAGCAAATGCAGTCCCAAGGAGAATACCAGGATGGCCACAATTGCCAACCAGAAGGACGGCATCGATATCCAGAACAGAGCGAATAGCATGAACGCATGATCTATTATCGAGTTGCGATACACCGCAGCAATTGCACCGATGGGAATGCTGAATGCCAAGCCGATGATCGCTGCGAACAGGGCAAGCTCTATTGATGCCGGAGCCCTGTCAGCAAGCATGCTCGATACCTTCTCATTTCTCTGCCATGATCTGCCAAGATCTCCTCTGATTGCGTCTGCGAGCCATTGCCCGTAACGGACCAAGAAGGGCTTGTCCAGATTTAGCTTCTCGCGTAGCTGCTGTACTGCTTCCTCCCGCGCGTTTGGCCCCAGTATGACGCTTGCGGGATCACCAGGTGTAAGGTAGATCAGGGAGGACACTATGAAGGTAACCCCAATAAGAATCGGGATCACTACAAGCAATCGACGGGCAATATACTTGGTCACCAGGTGGATGCCCCCTTACTTCCAGTGCGGGCAAGTCTTATGCAGACAGCCACGATAATACAGTCAGGTTACAAACTAGACGGGGATAGATAGGCTCTCTAGATCCCTCGGGTAGTAGGTTAGCATCCTCATGCCATCATCGGTAACCAATATTGTGTCCGAATGTCTGAACCCGGCAAATCCTGGCACGTAGATGCCCGGTTCTACGCTGAATACCATACCTGGTTCGATGGTAGTATGATCAGCAGCATCGAAGAACGGGGACTCATGCATGCCAAAGCCGAGGTTGTGCCCCGTATGATGACGCCAGTACTGCCTTATGCCGTTTTGTTCGTAGAACTCTCGAACAGCCTTGTCTATGTCTGAACACTTCTTTCCCGGTTTGATGAGGTCGAAAGCAAGGTTTTGGACATCGAGCATGAGGCCGAAGAACTTGATCTGCTTGTCGGTTGGTTCACCCAATACCATTGTGCGTTCTAGCTCGCTTGTGTATCCCCCCACATCCGCACTGGCTCCGGTAACGAGGATGTCTCCGTCTTTGAGCCTTGCGTTAGTGGTGATGGCATGGGGAACAGCGGACTGTGCTCCGATCTGGCCACGGAAACCCGCGTGGGCGGCAAAGGCACCCCAGCTTGTAGATCTGTAATTGGGGCCAAGTGTATTGATCATGGCAATAGACGCAGCGTGCGACGCTTTAATGGAGACATCTGTCTCGATTGCGCCAACTGCGCTGTAGTCTTGCAAAAGTTGGTGAGCCAAGTTTCCCCACTTACAGCTTTCCTGGATGAGCTCGATTTCCTCTGTGCTCTTTATCCACATTGCCTTCTCTATCAAGTCCTTGGCTAGTACAACTTCAGCAGATACAACCTCGCTGAGCTTAGGCCCTACATACCCCCATCCTCCTCCATACCCATCGCTGTCAACGCCAATTCTCTTGGAGTCAAGGCCCGCCTGCGCCAGGTATTCGGAAAACTGTACCATAGGATGAGTATCGCCAGGGTATTCGTTGTAGGTTAGTATCTCATCAACGTGGCTTTCTTCCGCGTGTTCGCGCTCCAGAAGTGGAATGAACATACAAACACTGTCTTTGTCCACCTCATACACTAGGCCAATGGGACGTTCAGTGGCGATAAACGAGAACCCGGTTAGATAGAAGACCTGGGTTGGGCTGAACAGACACAGGGCATCCAGATTTCTCTCTTCCAGTTTTGCTCTGATTAACGCCTTTCTTCTTGAGAACTCTGCATCACTCAGGAAAAGCCTCACGAAAACCTCCTTGGTTACAATATACTGAATCAAATTAAGGGGCCTCCCCGCACGCGGAATGTGGAAGAGGTCCCTAATTGTATTTGTTACTCGATATAGAGTAGCAGTGCCTTGATTGCGTCATCTCGGGCGAAGGCCCAGGGATGCTCCATGTACTCATCTACTCCACCGACTCTTGTCTTGTACCCAAACATGTCAAGTGGAGCTGCCACTGGAGCGGCAACTGCCTCCTTCATCACTATCTCCTGGGCTTTGTATACCGCCTCGCGGCGCTCGGCATCGTCCATTGCGGACAGGCTTATGCTCATCCAGGAATCGAAATCTGGATTATTGAACAAGAACCAGTTTGTCTTGGTGCCGATGTAGTCTGAATGGCAAGTGGGGAATAGCAGATCTTGCGCCAAACCGATGCCCATCCATGCCGTAGACAGAAGGTCGTGCTCTCCTCGCATGACCCTTTCGTACAGATCGCCCGGCTCCAGGACCATTATCTGTACGTCGAACCCGACATCTTCAAGCATTGGCTCGACCACTTCCGCTATTCTGCGATAGCGCGCGATATTGAAAGCGAAGAATACCAGCTTGAGCTGTTCACCGTTCTTATCGCGAACCCCATCGCCATCGGAATCCACCCAACCCGCTTCAGTTAGTAGGCTGCCAGACTTCTTGGGATCGTAGTTTGTGTATTGATAAGCAAGATCTGCGCCCTCTTCCCAGTATCCGAGCACGCCTGGTGGGGTGAGCGAGTACAGGGGGGCTGCGACGCCGAACAAAGCAGCCTGTATCACTGCATCACGATTGACCGCGTGAGCGATAGCCTCTCTCACTTTCACGTTGGTGTATGGCTCATTCTCCTCGCTGGTGTTGATTGCCAGATGTATCGATGAAGGCGCTGGCTTTGTTGCCAGACCAAGGTTGGGATTGTCGGCCACTTGATCGTGAGCGTCTTCGGAGATGTAGGTGGTGCAGTCTACGTTCCCTTCTTCCAGCTCGGCAATCAGGGTGAACGGCTCCACAATGAAGCGGAATACCCATTCATCAAGGTAGGCCGGTCCCTGATTGGAGAGGAAATCCGGTCCATGATCGTAGTTTTCGTTCTTCTTGAGGATTATCTTATCGCCGGAGACCCACTCGTCGAATACAAAGGGTCCCGTACCTATTATGCTTTTTACTCCGTAGTCCTCGCCGAACTCCTCGACCGCCTTTGGAGAGACCATGCCGATCCAATAATTGGCTAGGTAGGTGAGCAGCTCCGGATAGGGTTCCTCGAAGCTGAATACTACCCTGTACTCGTCTTCTGCGACAGCCTCGTTCAGATCTCCCAGCATGTAGGCGTGTGTTCCGGTGAGGTGGCGATTGATGGAAAACGCCACTGCGTCTGCATTGAGCGGTGTGCCATCGTGAAACTCTATTCCCTGTTTTATCGTGAATATCCAGGTGAGACCGTCTTCAGATACCTCCCATGAGTCAGCGAGCAGTGGAACCGGCACCAGGTCTTTGTTCATGATAAACAGGGGCTCATGAATGAGGTTTAGTATGGCTTGTTCCGGCCTTCTGGTACCTTCGAAAATGCTCATAGTTGTTGGCTCACTGCCCAACGCCTCGGTAATGGTGCCGCCGTATTCACTCTGGGCAGCTACTACTAATCCCAGGCCCACAACGAGCATAATGAGACTTCCGAGGAAAAATCCTACTAGCGAATGCCTTCGCATGTTGTTACCTCCTTTGTGATTGTGATAGTTAATCCCCAGTCAGTACGACCTTTTACGTGCATCACCTCCCTGTATATGCTTTAGGTTGTTGATCATCAGCTAAGGTTTAGTTAACCACATAGGCCAATCTGTAGCAGACAAGTAAGCGGACCGCGTGAGTGATAGTCTGTATGGGAACAACAGGCGATCTACGATGCTCCAATTGTGTACGTGCTGGCCACGATTAGAAACGGACAACCAGACAGAAAATGACGGACCGTCGATCTGGTCAGTTAGCGTAGCGATGTTAAGGGTATTCACATCAAGCCTTTATCACACTATTCCTGACAAAACACCAGGATTCACAGTATTACACTGGTCCTCTCAATAGATGATCCCATTACAACACGGTTTTGACTGGTTACACATTAACACTTATCCACGCCCCATGCAATTTACGCGACAGCCCTGTCTTCTATCATCCCTCTTGTTATTTCAGCTATCTTCCGGCGGTTTAGAAGAACAATTGTATATATGATTATATAGCTGCTTTTACTGCTTGTCAACTAGTTGCATTGCCTCACTAAAAAAGTACTCGAAAACGGCGCATTGCCTCACGAAAAAATGTACAGGAAATGGAATCGTTGTCTCATTCAATAATGTACATGAAACAGCGGGTGAAGCCATGGTATCTGTTCAACAATTTGTCAACTAAGCCAGCAGATACTAATCGGGCTAACGATGACTCAGAAACAAACACTTACCAAGCAGATCAGTGAGAAGTAAAACATGGCAACTAAGGAGAAAACGGTGAGATACTGGATTCACTGATCGAGGTCACGTCCTGTAAGTGGTTTATGGCTATGCTGCCATCTCGGGACCAGCTGATTAAGCGGTCACCTAGCACATCACGCCGTGACTACTACAATAGAGTACTAGCAAAACATGAGGTCACTGTACGGTGCACTTGAATGTTGACAGTGAATTGACCTATATATGTTGCTATTGCTATCATTGTCTTTGACTATTTTTCGAGTTTTGCTCGGGCATTCACATTGAATTGTCAACCTAAGGAGGCAGATTGAATATCCAAAATAGTCTAAACTGGACACCGCCAGACCATTGGGTTCAGATAAGAACCATTGATGCGCATACAGGCGGGGAACCTTTGCGTATTATCCTAGAAGGTTTTCCAAGGCTTTCTGGAGATACCATCCTTGGCCGTAGGCGTACAGCTAAATCACAATACGATCACCTGCGGACAGCTCTGATGTGGGAGCCCCGTGGACATGCAGATATGTATGGCTGCCTAATAACGCCTCCGGTTACTGAAAACGCTGATTTTGGCGTCCTCTTCATGCACAACGAGGGATGGAGCACCATGTGCGGACACGGGATCATTGGGGTAACCAAAGTGGCAGTGGAAACCGAGATGGTTGAATCTCAGGGAGAGGAAACAGTCGTACGAATAGACAGCCCGGCAGGACTTATCACAGCGACAGCCCATATGGAAAATCATGTAGTAAAATCGGTCAGCTTCTTAAATGTGCCATCCTTTGTTCTTGGACTAGACGAAACGATCAACGTACCCAAATTAGGAAAACTGCGATATGACTTGGCGTTTGGCGGCGCCTTCTACGCGTACGTTAACGCAGCCGATTTTGGCCTCACCTGTGCTGCCGAAGAGCATGATAAGCTCATAGAAGTCGGCATGCAGATCAAACGGGCAATCATGGCGGCCAGACCAATACAACATCCATTTAAGGAGGATCTTAGCTTCTTGTATGGAACAATTTTCATCGCCCCACCGCACTCCGACGATGCTGATAGCCGTAACGTGTGCATCTTCGCAGAAGGTGAGGTTGACCGAAGCCCTACTGGAACAGGCGTAAGTGGACGAATGGCGCTGCGGTACGCACGCGGTGAAATAGCAATAGGGCAACCCTACGTTATTGAAAGCATTGTAGGATCCCGATTCACCGGTCGTGTCAAAGAAGAGACTACATTTGGCCCTTATTCTGCCGTAATTCCAGAGGTATCAGGCACGGCTCACATCACCGGAGTGCACACTTACGTGATCAACCCTGACGATCCTTTGCGCGATGGGTTTATATTTCGTCAGTAAAGAAAAAGGAGTAGCTGTGCCACCAACTGATCTTCTGTTCTTATCTGCAAGAGATGTCACAAAGCTCTTGCCATCCCCTTCTAAGCTGATCGATCTTCTGGAAAGCATGTT
>CAZKFV010000124.1:0-9895 GCA_964552295.1 uncultured Thermotogae bacterium
TCTTTCTTACTGATCAAGCATCACTGTATTACGTCTCTTTTGAAAGCCACCCTTTTAGCACAACTACCTTCAACTACCCACTCGAAACAGCGGAGAACCTTAAGCTACTTCCTCAGATCTAGCTTTCCTCCTTCTTGCGTCATCAGGAAGGCAAGTTCATCAGGCAATACTGCTGCTTGCGCGTTTCCGTTTGGCTCATAAGGCCCGGGGATGGTATTGTGGCTGCCAGTGATCATTCCGGTGAATGGACTCTCGTTTATTACCACTCCATAATACTCGTTACTGCTTACTTCATTGTTCTCGATGATAGCTTGGGCAGAATTGCGCATGGTAATACCACGTCTGTTTCCAGTTATGGTTGAGTTCTTGATGGTTGCTTGTCCATTGCTCCAAACCCATATACCATCATCATGTCCCTCGATTGTGCAGCCCTGTATTGTGGCTCGAGCAGAGCCCCATATATCTATGCCATCCCACTCGCTGTCCTTGATAGTCGTATTGGTGATAGTCGCCTGTGCATGATCCAATATGTAGATACCATCGCCATCATTTGCGTTAACGAAGCAATCGACAATGGACGCTTGCGCGGAGCACCAGATGTAGATGCCGTCATGTCTATTTTCTTCGACAATGCAGTCTGAAATTCTTGCCTGAGCGGAATGCCATATCCAGATGCCTGCCCACGTATTCTCTTCTACCTGACAGCCCTCGATGGTAGCTTTGGCGGAGTTTGCCACGTATATTCCGGTGCCGCCATTTCTCTTGACTATTGAATTTGTGATAAGAGCCTGAGCCGAGCCGTCTATTACTATTCCGTTAGCTTTCGATCCCCGTGCACCGGTAACTGTAATCTGCGCTATTGTGACGTGAATGCTCCTTGCTCCTAAGGGGCTGTTTATATGCATAACCGGCTGCTCTTCAATCTTTCCTCGTATGACGCTTTCTGCACCATCAGCCCCGCGCAGAGTAAGGGGTTTGGTGATAGTGATGTTTTCCCTCCACTCTCCTTCGGCAAGGCAGACTATCGCACCTTCTGGCGCTTCGTTTATGGCCTTCTGAATAGACTCACTAGGTGTCACATTGATCGTACACACTGCTTGTTCCTCTGCTAAAACCACGGCACCACTAAGTCCTAACGAAAGCAAAACGAACATCCACAAGAGAACTTCTCTCAGCATACGACACATCTCTCTCCCTCCTTAAATTGAAAGCCGCCTGTTTCATCATACCAAGAACGGGCTGAGAGAAAAACTGAAAGCCACTTATGGTTGCTGATCAAAATGCGCGAAAATACCCTAAGCTATGCGTTAACGTAACGCAGTTCTTTAAAAAAAGCTATTTTGCTTTTATTCAGGCAATACGCCAAGTCTCATTCACGCGAGCACTTTCATGAATAGCTGCCAAGATACAAATACATATACCATAAGGGCCAACATGGCGTGCAGATTCTTTTCGCTTTGCTTGTTTATGTGTGAATTCAGTCAACTGCTTGCTTGAGGGATGTATTTTCAAGCTTGGTCCAATCCGATGGTCCTATCTGCAAGCGTCCCGCGGCAGGGCTGGTAAATCTCCCAAAATCCCTGGTGAGGAAATCGCCCTTAGTTCTAGATTGGGCGAAGAAGTGAAATGTCAATTGGGTATCGGAGCTTTCTAGCTCAATCGCGCTGAGATCGCCCACCGTGGCGATGGTTATCTTGGTCTCCTGGCTGATGGTTAGATCGCTTAGCAATACCCCGCGCCAATCATCTGCTTTTATCGCGCCTTGAATCCGACGCACAGAAAGCGTGCGCTGTGGTGAAGATGTAGTTATCTGCAGATAAGGATTCTGCGTCGATCCGTATATACTGATGATGTCGCGAGCTGGTTCTTTCGATGTACCCTCAAGCTCAAACATATCTCTTCCCGAGACCAGGACGAGCTTGTACGAGGCCCCATCCACTGCAAACGATACGCCGTGGTTCGTATTTTCAGCTGGCTTGCGGATGAAGAACAGCTCTGGCTCACCCGGAGATGGCCGGTCGCCATAGGGCCAGCGAAAGGCTCCACTCAGGCGTAAATCGGGGTCTTCCTCCCACACCTCTTCAGATAGAGTACGCGCTCTTGCAAACATTTGGTGGCCGGCATCATCTGATACCTGGGAGGCAACAGCACCAGGGCCGCTTACAAATACGGTCAATAAAGCATCAAATAATACATCAAGGGCCATGGGATGCCTGGATTTATGCAAGATCTTGGATATGGGCACACAGAAGCACCACGCCGAATCCCATCCGGAGCCGGAATAATAGGTGGAGCCTGAAGTATAGTGCCATACGTAGTCGCTTTCTATCACTAGATGATTAGCTGTATTCCAGTCAGCATAATGATCGGGATCCTCATCGTAGGGGTGATTGGAGTCCCAAATATGCATGATTTTTGTTCCTGCTGGATATCCAGAAGGGTTTTCCTCCACGGCGTAGGGAATGACCGTGTGTGCATCTTCGCCGTAAAAGCTGTTGGCCAAGGAGATCACTGGATAGTCTCCCTTTCCCAGGTTCTCTTTGACCTCGTAAAAGGCCCGCTCTGCGTTATTCAGGTCGCCCGCGTCAACCAGCTCAAGGAAATTTTCCACACCTGAGGCGCTAAATTGCCTTGCTTGAAACATATTTATCGTCTGATGCAAGTCGTCCCGATCTGGCCCTTCGGTACCGGTGTAGAAGTATGCTGGTGAGCAAAAGCCCATGTAGCCGCCGTACTTGTACAGGGCTAAGGCTAAAAGGGACATCCCCCCGCAGTTTCCCCCTGCTGCGCAGGTCTTAAAGATCTCGTAATACGCGCAGTCAAGGGGCGCTTCCACGCAGTCGTGCGTAGGGTTTATGCCCAGGAAGGTCTGCCTATAGAGATCCCATGTGAACTCGCATGAGCCCACGCAGTTTGGGTTCTCTTCCTTCCAGTTACTGAAGTACCAGCCGTCCAGCTTGGGATCAAACTGGTCACTTAACGCTAGCGGAGCGAGAACCCCAAGAAGAAGTGCCGCTATGCACACTGACAGGTAGTACTTTCTCATCATAGATCACCTTTCCTCGACCTTAGTAAGAGTGCTCAACCGGCGCTGATGGGGCCGACAACATCCCTTCCTTATCGATTGCCTGTACTACGTACCAGTAGCTAATACCATGTATAGCGGATGTGTCGAGAAACTCGTTTGTACTAAGCACTGAACTAACCTGATGGTACGGACCAGACGTGGATATGCTTCGGAATACAACAAATCCAAGATATAGATTGGGATCATAAGCAGGTTGCCAGCGGACATGCAATCCGCAGCCTTCCTCGACAGACGACGTTGGAGGCAGCACGGTGGGCGCAGCGGGCCTGTCAGCGGTATATGTAAACGTACTGATAGCTGGGATCTTGGAGATGTCCCCACCTTCGCTCTCGTTTCCCAACCAGTCGACACCGGACACCCGATACCAGAATTCCTCATGGGGATCAAGTCCCTTATCGAGATACGAACCAAAACTGGCCGACGGATCTGGATCGGCGGGAATATCCTCGCAGTCTGGCTCAGTGCCTTTCCATCTTTCGCTTTTCACTGTACCGTCGAGCAAAACGCAGGCCACGAAGTCACCAGCGGATAATTCGTCCTTCGATCGATATATATGGAAGCCATAAAGATCTTGCACTGGCGAGGATATCCACTCTATCAGGACAGCGTTGCTCTTTGCCTTGAGCCCGGAGATGATGGGGGACGGCGGCGGGGTCTCCTCGTACAGGCGCTGACAGATATACTCGCCATCATCAGGGCAATTGTTAGCTAACTTGCCGGGGTAGAGGTTGCGGGCCAGATCAAAGGCGCGCACCCAGTACGAGTAGCATACAGGCGAATCTGCGGGTACGGAGTAGTCATCAAAGTATATGTTTCCCGTTTCCTCTGTGCGTCTTCTTGCCTCTCCTACCAGGATCTCCCCAACCAGGGTGAAGTCGCAACCCAATCTATCAGGTCTGTACTCTGTGAGGTTGGGTTGATCCGGCGGTACATAGGGCTTACCAAAATCGCATATGCTGCGATATATCTGATATCCGGCCAGATCGGGTTCGGTATTAGGTTGCCAGTAAACCCTTATGTGATCTGCGTAGCCCTCGCCATCGATTACCCAAGTGCCTCCCGGTGGGATTCTATCTGGAACTCGGCCGGAGATGGCTGCGGAGGGGGCGCTAGCGTTTGCTGCTGGTGAGGCATCAACGCACGTGATCCTATACCAGTAGTCCTTCTCCCCGTAGGTTGGAACGATGCCCGGATCGTTGTCTGTAAAGCTTAGGTTCATTGTCGATGAATCTGTCGGATCAGCGGTGGTTGTCGCAACAAGATAGGAGGATAGATGACTTACATCATCCAGTTGCTCAAGAGAATCAGCGCGGTAGATGCGGTAGGCCTGAGTGGAGGCCAACTCACGATGCCCGTTTATGTCTTCTGTTACCTTATGCCAGGACACGACCAGCCCAGGGCTTGTGCTATCCGTAGTTGGATCGACAGACACATCGGTGGGCGCCTTGGGTGGAGTCGTATCAACCGGTGTTGCGGCTATTTCGGTGCTCCACGGACCAACGCGGCCCAGAATATCACAAGAGGCGACTTGGTAGTAGTAGGTAGTTCCATTCTCTGGGCCACTGATGGCAACCCCTCCAACTTCGTGCGTAGTTGGAAGCCCGGTTTCATCGTCGAAGCGCTGGAAATCAACAAAACCAGGACGAGGAGAGGTGATTGGATCGCCATCGAGGTCCTCTGTGAGGTCGAATATTATCTGTTCTTCGTTTATCACTTGGTAGAAGCCGTAAGGAAAAGGCTTTGCTCGCCGCACTAAGTAGCTATAGGCGGTCAGATTTCGATTCCAGAGAAGCAGAACCTTGTTATCCCCTGGAGTAGCGGTTAACCCTGTAGGAAAACCAGGAAGAATCGCAACCCCTGCCTCCATATCGACCTCTGGTCCCACTATCAGCTCAGACCCATTGGGAAGGACTGCGCGTAGTTGATAGGTATAACGCCTTCCCGCTTCTACTTTGCTGTCTGTGAATCCCCAGCCCCGAGCCATACGGATATCGAGGTTTGCCATGGCCAGTACATCAAACAGCTCCTGTTCCTGCTCTGTAAGTCCACGCTCAATTACGGTGCATGGGTCGGTAGCGGCGCGAAGGATGAGGTCTGTTTGCACCCGCGGGAATTTCTGGATTAGCTCCATAGGTGTAGTCTCAGCCTTTGGCGAAAAGGGAGCGGAGCTTTCTCCGGGCTCTTTCTTAGGCAAGATCGAGTAAAAAGCTGCTTGAAGCATCTCCCATGCCACCGAACCCGCGGGTACAAAGCTTTTGAGCTCGTCACACGTTTCAACCATCCGGATAGGCTGCTTACCATTTATGGGGATAGATGGATAAGAGCTTTCGAGAAATCCCTTTCGATACAGGTTGTAACCCACAGATCTTTCTTGTGGTTGCCAGTAGGCAATGATCTCTGTCAGTCCAAATCGGTCCACTTCGGTAGAGGTTGCGTGTAAAGCCTGACGGTCAGCGCCAAGTGAGCCGATCCCTATGCTGAGTATCAACACGAAAAGAGCTATCTCAAGCATCCCCTTCTTTGCGGCTTTCACATAAGCGATCACAGACATCGATCCTCCTCTACCTATATATGTAGAATCCTTCATTGTCGAAGCCCGCTGTCACCTCGATTGAGGCACAGATTACCCAGAGAACGCATCCCTCCAAGCCGAATTCGCCCTCGAAGTAGAACGGTGCCGGCAAACGCAGCTTCAAGGAGGCCCAGGCTGAGGCCGATACCAATCCGCCTAGGATCTCCCCGTGCACGTACAATCCACCGCTTCCAAGGAAAGTAGGGACTGGAGCATCGGTGGTCGGGAACAGCGCTCCCATGCCTACAAACAGCTCGTACCCACCGCCAAATACGTAGAGCTGTATGCCAGCAGAAAGCTTGCCGTATCCGTAGATCCCGGTTATATGTTCTTCAAGAAAGCCCTCGGGTATGCTAAAGCGATCCGAGCCGGCGTAAAGGACCCAAGCCCTGTCCCGATCAGCGTTATGCCCCAGGAACAGCCCACCCTCCAGATTGATCCCTCCTATCCAACTGCACAGGCCCACGCTTATCTTGCCTTGAAGAATCTGTTGGCTGGGATCAAGATACCATGTCAGCTGCCCTTCTCCCTCTAATCCACCGATAACCGTGTTGCAGTCGATGCGGCCTATTATCTCACCCTCCGTGGAGTTGCGCGCGTAGTCCACGGCGAGAAATACGGATCCATATACATCCACGGCGCTCCCCGCCACCTGCACCAGCAAGTCGCCCCCAGCGTAAAACTTCAGGGAGCTTGGTGTCACTGACATCGATACCTCGACCATGTATGCCATCTTGGGCGAGAGGATCGCAAAACCGGTGGCCGCTGATTGCTCAAGGTAACCTCCTACAGCGATTCGCTGTAGCAGAGGGCCATCGATCCTTATGCAGCCCGTTATCTGTCCTATAGTCGCTAGGCGAGCATAAAGCCCAACATCCAGATCGTGGGCGGTGTCAGCCGCGAAACGGATATCGATAACCGGTCGGCCCAAGATTGGGTCTGGATGTATATCGATGGTCGCTTCTATGCTATCGGAGTGCAAGAAGGACAAATCTGCCTCTCCGGTTCCTATAAACCCAAGCTGTGCCACCTCGTTGTAGTCCATAGTGACATCGGGGAACGAAAGCGATAGCAGCTCACGGGACATAGAGTCATCCCATGTCCCGATTAGCGTAAGATCGGTAGCCACGCAACCCGTCTCGCCCGTCTTGGGAACCGTGACGTAGCGGTTGTAGTAGGGGTCAATTGTCTCTGGGTGCCGGGCATCTTTGATATTGACATACGCGGCTCCAAATTGGGGAAAGCGGATGTCGCCGCAGACGGCAAGATAGGCCCGGGCGTCCAACCCACTCACCCCCGGCTGCGGGTCAGACAGATCAAGCTGATGCGGTGAGAACGGGAATTGATCGAACCGCTGTCCGTAATCGTTGAAATCGAGGAACAGCTCACCGATGTTCCCATCGGCAAGCATCTCACACCAAGTCAGCTTGAACGCCTCTGCAAAGTGTACATCTTCGCTGATACCGGCGGCGGTAAAGATCAACCGCCCAGTGCGCGCGCTCACCACCCCTGCCTGTGTCGGGTCTCCGGTGGGCTCAAAGCCCAGGTCCCAGTAATCCAGGGTCACCCCAGCGACAGGGAGCTCCACATCGCCCCCAACTAGATGCGCCGTTGAAGTTACCTCCATATCGGAGAACTTAAGGTCCAGAATCTTGCAAGGCTCGGGGATGTTCACCCTTCCGTTTATCTCCGAATCGTAAACGGCACTGTCGGCAAACTGCAACAGCAGAGGGCGTTCCCCCTGCTCAGGTATGACAAGCATAGCATCAAATGGCACACCACCTACATATCCAAACCGGGCCACATTTCCGATAAGGGCTGGTGTGTTCCAGCCGTGGATGTCCAGTTCTCCATCCAGCCCCCGTGTCCCGATGCGCAACCAGCCGTTAACGTCGGCCATCTTGATGGGATTTGACCGACCGCCAGGTCGATCCGGACTTCGTATTTCGATATCGGACATGCCTTTGCCGACGGTCACCCCGGACATCCCATTTGCCTCCAATTTTTCGATCACCAGGTTGGGATCGGCCGTTGGAAGGAAAAGGTCAAGAAAAGCCGTTCCTTTGTCTGGCGTAAATGTGGGCTTGGGACCGGCGGGAAAGTAGGCGTAACCGTGGGTCAGGTTTAGCTTCCAGGCGACGATCTCTTGTCCGGCATGAGTAAGCTCACCCCAGCCTACTGTGGCCTCGAACCCGTAAGAGCTGAATTCCACCTCACCGGCGATGTCCAGATCTTCCTGTACATCGAGCGTAGAGAAATACGCGTAGACTGTACTGCCTAGTATGCCGTCATTAATCAATGCTTGCTTTGGGCACTCCATGACCCCTGGCCCGATCGTTCCCCCTGTTATCGCGCTGTCGGCCAATTCAAGCGTGGCGCTCTGAATGCTTAACGTGTATCCAGAAGGCTGCAGCGTGTAAAATGAGTGTGGGTCAGAAAGCGATAACTGAGCATAGAGCCCCGTTGAGATGATCGTGGCCGTAGTAAACTTGTACTGGCTTGCCAGATACCCTGTGTTCGAGGTTAGAGGAACGAAAGTCTCACCTGAGGCTACACCTTCTAACAGGAATATTCCTTTCCAGGAAAGTGTCTTTCCTGCCGGACTTTCACTGGAGCTGAAATCCACAGTGTAACCATTACCGCTTACTATCAGCCCAGTATCACCGATAATCCATGGGCCATACGGATCATCCGCGTATTGGCGATAAAACTCGCAGTCAGGCGTAAATGCGATGTCCTCAAGCAAGAGCGAAGCTCGCTGGCAACTTGATACACAACCTATGTTCTTAGGAAGCAGGATTTCTATATCAGCACTTGCTCCCTCCGGGGTGAGCTCAATGTGCTGGATGGTAGCGCTGAAGCCGTCGACAACTATGCGCAATTTCTCCGGGTAACGCGGTTCTGTTGGGTAGAATGCGTTTCCTTCCTCAATCCGACCTACGTTATCCTTGCCCACAACGGGAACAACCGACGCGGCCTTGAATCTAAAACGGATACCGGAATCCGGTATCTTCGATGGTCCAACTATTCCTTGGATTAGTTCACTCTTTGCCTTAAGCAGGCTCTCTGGAGTACCGTCAAGGGCCTGAAGCTGTAAGGTGAGCCTGTCGCCCAGCTGCACGCTTGGATCGAACAGGTGAGCATCTATAAAACTGATCTGTTGCTGGGGATCGGTTACATTCGGGACAACCTCATAAACACGGGGTATGACGATCAACCCGTGCGGCAGTAGCGGCACGGCAAGCTCCAAAGATGGCAAGCCGCAGTCCAGCTCTAGCCATGCCGTTCCTGAAAGGTTAGTCCAGCCAGATACCAGTACTGGTGCAGTGGAAAACCTCTCTTCCTTCCCTTGATCATCGAGAGCCTGTTCATCATAGCGCTCTACATGAAGGACAAAATCGCCGATCAAGAGGGTGTCAGGAAGCCTCTTTTTTCTAGCTTCAGTAATCGGGCTGGTAGAGCTTGCATGCGCCTCCTGGCTTGACTGCTCGGAGTAGGACTGCGAAGATTCCTGCTTTGGCTGCTGAGAAGTTGGCGGCGCGTCCTGCATCTTAGGATAGCTTATCCAAAATGAGTTGTCCTTGTATGTTCCCATTGTAGGGCGCAAGTAACTCACAACGTATGAGTTAACAACGCTACCGTATCTTCCGGCTTTGGCGCTCATAGCAACCCCGCCGGTTGGTGGGGTTGCTACTATGTGATAGTACGAGTAAGTACAAGAACGCGGGGCTACAGCAAGCTCGAATGATCCAGTTGCCTGGGTCAAGGCGGTAGAAATCATATTCCCAGGGGAGGCTTCCGACCAAGGCATATTGCTTCCGTATAGGTTAACCTGTACATCCTGTGCTGGGCGGCTTGAATCTGGCGGTTGTCCAATGAACACTTGTCCTACAAAGAGCAGGCCTGATTGATATGAGGTTTGAGAAAATACAGGGAAAATTATCAGCGTAATCAAGAATAGAGCTACCACTGCAAAATGGCTGGCAATGCTCAACCGGCAACCACAGGCCCGTAAATTACTTATACATGCCCTTTTCATGTATCCCCCCTTACATTCATTACATCTACAGTAGGACACCAGAGCATATGTAACTGCTATATCATAAGCTAGCCATCTTGCCTGTATTATAGCACATATTCCTGCCGCTGTCAATAACGAGAGTTGTCTTATGCAAGATGAGCATGAGATCACGCTTTCAACCAGAGCATTCTGTAGCGTCGTAGTTGCTTGCCCC
>CAZKFV010000125.1:0-4435 GCA_964552295.1 uncultured Thermotogae bacterium
GTTTAAGACGAGCTGAACCCCGCGGCCACGCTTTCTCTCCTTAGGAATCAGCATACGCAGAGCGATGCTTTCTGGATGAGCGACAACCGCCTTGTTGAACAGCTCATTGAGCGTTGGATGCATTGTCTTCCCCCTTATACAAGTGGCGCTTGATATCCATCGTGCTTGTCTTCGGAAAAGGCTTATCTACAAGGCTAATATCTTCTTTGCGCCTGATTCGCTTGTGCTGAGCCAGCCTTCCCTGCCCTGCCTTGATCGCGTTCCATATTATAGGCAAGTAGTTATCTTTATGCCCATCTTTCTCCAGGGCTTCGTAGTTGGGATAAATCAAGGCCTGTACAATTTCCTGCCCGTTTAGCTTTCCCCCTTGGACCAGGACGTCCTCGATGTAAGGAATACGTGAGAGCTCCCATTCCACCTCTTCTGGATAGACATTCTTCCCACTCTCAAGGACAATTACATGCTTAGCTCGGCCTTTGAGATAAATCTCTCCATCCTTGTCGATGAAGGCTAAATCACCTGTACGGAACCAGCCTTCCTCATCTATTACTTCGCTAGTTGCTCCATGATTCTCATAATACCCCTGCATGACGATCGGCCCGCGGATAAGCAACTCACCAACCCCATCTGGATGGACATCGATGAGCTTAGCTGATACTCCAGGTATCGGCGCGCCAACAGATCCTGCCTTGTGCGAAAAGGGATCGCAGAAACATACCACCGGAGATGTCTCTGTAAGCCCGTATCCTTCAAGTAAACCTATCCCAAGCCTTCGAAAACCAAGAGCAACTTCTGGATCCAGCGGGGCGGAGCCAGAGATGAAAAAGCGCAGGTTACCATGAGTAAGAGATTGCTTTATCTTCTTTCCAACTAGCCGCGGGGCGACCGGCAGCATCATGCGCCCCATCAATGTAGATTTTACCTGCACCATGAGCTTCTCATACATCGTATGATACAGCTTGGGTACACCGGTAAAAATGGTTACTTCATTCTTCTTCATCAGCGCAGCAATAGAGCGATAGTCGTCTGTGTACATAGTGAGCGCTCCCGTGTATATGGGGACAAGGAGCGCGGTTGTTAGTCCCAAGATGTGGTGCCAGGGAGCAATGGACAGAAAGGCGTCCTGTTCTGTAATGGGCATCACTTTGATACACCCCTCGATATCAGCGGTGATATTACCATGACTGAGAAGAACCCCTTTAGCGCCACCTGTAGTGCCCGAAGTGTAAGCCAAAATAGCTACGTCTGTATCGTAAAGTTCTACTTCCGAAGGAGAGCTATCAACAAGAAGTGAGGAGAAATTTATTCCCTGACCGCTATCATCAAAGTCGATTCGCTCTATGCCTTCCTTGGGTAGCTGGTCGAAAAGATCTTGTGCGGCGAAGATTGCCTTTGCCCCTGAGCGATCGACAATGTCCTTTACCTCTGCCTTTGTCAAGGTAGGATCGACGGGAACTACCCACCCTCCAAGGCGTGTGATGGCGAGAAAAGCTACGGCAAAACGAATGCGAGGGCGAGACATTATTGCAAGCTTGTCGCCCTTCTTGATCTCCATATTTGCCAGACCAACAGCAAGTTTGGCCACCATTTCGTCGAGCTCTCGGTACGTGACTTCCTCTGGTTCCTGCGGTTTCTGTCGAGTATTTCTGACCGCCACCCTATCGGGAAAACGACTTAACGTACTGGAGAAGAACTGTGGGATTGTCATGTACACTATGGGTTCACCTCTTGCTTGCTAGATACTTTTCAGCTTCCATGCCTGCGATCGCTCCATCCGCTGCTGCCACTACCGCTTGTGCATAACGGCTTGAATTAGAGCACACATCCCCTGCAGCAAATATACCTGGAAGATTCGTCCTCAGGTGATCGTCTGTAACAATATAGCTTCGATCATTCAGTTCTACCAAATCTCTCACAAAGTCGGTATCAGGAATGTGTCCTATATTTGCAAAAACTCCATCTATTTCCAACTGCTCGGTCTTCCCCGTACCGAGATCACGCAGCACTACACCGCTAACACGTTGATCTCCCAAGATCTTTTCCACTACCGTGTTCCACAGGAAACTAATTTTCTCGTTCTCCCTTGCACGCTGCTTCAGCATGTTGGATGAAGCGCGCAGCGCGTTAGGATCATCCTCAGGGTGTCGTACAACGATCTGCACGGATTCAGCAAACCTTGTAAGGTAAAGCGCCTCGGTCAGTCCAGAATCCCCCGCTCCAACCTCGATAATTTTCTTGCCTTGAAAGAAGAAACCATCACATGTTGCGCAATAAGAAACCCCCTTGCCTTTCAACTCTCTTGCACCCTCAACAGGAAGCTCACGCGGGTGTGACCCACTAGCAATGATTATTGCATGAGTCCCGTATACCTTTTGCGCAGCATGAACGCGGTAACCGTCGCCCAACGGCTCGATCCTAGTTACGGTATCCATGATAATTTTAGCTCCTAGTCTTTCTGCTTGTGACCGCATTCGTTTCATCAAGTCTGCCCCGCTGATCTTCTCAGCAAACCCCGGGAAATTCTCAATGAAATCGGTCTCATTTAGCTGCCCGCCAGGAAGCCCTTGCTCCAAAATGAGGGTGGACAAAAGGGCTCGTCCTCCGTAGATTCCTGCTGTCAGCCCCGCCGGACCGGCACCGACAATTATAAGATCAGTGTTTATGCTGTTTTCCATAATAGCAGAGATTATAAGCCCCTTTTACTGAAGGTCAAAATCCTCTAGCGCAAACTTACCCTTTGCCTTTTCTAGTACTTTCTTCACCTGCAGCCGCGCTTCGTCGAGAGAGCTCTTGATCGCCGAGGCAAGCTCGATTCCCTCCTCAAATAGAACCAGTGCCTCATCAAGCGGGACCTCCTCCTGGCCCAGACGCTTTGTTATCTCTTCCAGTCTGTTCAGCTTTTCCTCGATCTTCATCTGCCTTCACCTCCTCCACTCTTGATTGCACAGCCCCATGTAGAAGGCTGGTCTCTATTTTGGCCCCTGTTGAAAGCGTAGAGGCGTCCCTTAGCGGCTCCTTTTCCCCTACAAGGCGAGTAATTGAATAACCACGCCGTAGAGGAAGCCGTGGATCGGAGAGCTCTAACAAGCCCCAACCATGGTCAAGAGCCTGAATTCGCTTTGACATCATCCGTTGCATCTCGCGCAAGAGGTCCTGAAGGTGTATGTCAAGTTTCTGAGACAGCGAATCAACCTTGCGGCCAGGAATGCGAAACACGTACTCATGAAGCTGTGAGTTAAGCTTTTCCTGGCTGCGGTCTATATTCAAACGAATACGACGCGATGCTCCAACAGCAAAATCTAGCATCTGTCGCTTAATATCTTCTTGATTGGGAAAGGCAATCTCCGCTGCAGCCGACGGTGTAGCTGCGCGCTCATCAGCCACGAAGTCAGAAATAGTAAAGTCAATCTCGTGACCAACTGCGCAGATAACAGGAATCTCGCACGCGTAGATCGCTCGGGCAACTGATTCAGCGTTAAACACATTTAGATCCTCCAGCGAACCCCCACCTCGACCTACGATGAGCATATCAAGTGGCGTATGAGTAACGCTGAATACCTGGGCGCTGGAAATGGACGAGACTATTTCATCTGCCGCCATTTCACCCTGAACAGAACTGGGGAAAAGGTAAATTTCGGCCAAGGGAAACCGCCGACTGGTCACCGAAATGATGTCCCGGATCGCAGCGCCGCTGGGTGAGGTAACAACCCCTACCCGCAACGGGTAATCAGGAAGAGGTCGTTTATGCGTTTCGTCAAATAGGCCTTCTTTGTCCAGTTTTCGCTTTAACTTCTCAAAGGCAAGTTGCAATGCCCCTAATCCAGCTGGCTGTACTATTGACACTATAAATTGATAACGCCCCCGAGGCTCATATAGCGTTACTCTACCGAAGGCAAGAATCTCCATGCCCTCTTCCAGAGGCTGTAACTGTGTGGGAAGTAAAGGCGACACAGACTTAAATCGCACCGCAGAGATCTCCGCCTTGTTGTCCTTGAGGGTAAAATAGGTATGTCCAGATGCAGCAGGCCTGAAGTTGGAGACCTCTCCTTTAAGCCACACTGAACCCAAAGAGTCCTCAAGGATATCTCGCGTCAGCCTGTTAATCTCAGAGATCGTATAAATATGCTGTTCTTCCACAAGAAACAAAGTGTAACGCTCATAACAGAAAATTAAAACCGCTGGGTTAATCACTGTCTGGAAAATGAACTTGCAACTTCATCAATTAAGAGAAAAACGTAAGCCCCCTTCAGCTATCTGAAAAACAAGATGACCTGTTAGTAAACTTAAAGGCTCCTCGCTGTTTACAGCGGGTAACAAAGATTGCAAATTATAACTGACAAAAACCTTCCTCCCGCCCGCTCGCTATGCTCGCTCGAGTCGCTGAGAACAGATCCTTAAAGCTTTAGACGCTCATTACTTCTTCCTTTCTCCCTGC
>CAZKFV010000126.1:0-4262 GCA_964552295.1 uncultured Thermotogae bacterium
AAGTCAAGCCCTCTACCCTCACTGTCCCTGAGGTGCTGCACCGTAAGTGAGCGGTACAGAACTGATGTTCCTACGTTTACCCAATCAGCAATAGGAAAATAGAGAGAGATGCCCCCTTCTATACCGAAACTCGATCCGTTGTAGTGTCCATCTCCAGACGGAAGCTCAATAGAGATAGGGGCATAAGAGCTAGGCATTTCGAACGTTATTGCTGTTTCAAACCCTGAGTAGTAGTAACCAACGCCAAGATCAGCCGCCAGCCTGAGTCCCACATCAAGGAACACAAACTTCGCCGACACAAGTAGCCCGATGCTTTGAGTTTTCAAGTCGAGTGACACGTTTGAGACCTCGGTGACATTAACGGTCTCATACGCACCAGAAGTGACGGTTGCGGCCCTAAAATAGGTAAGCTTTCCTCCAAGCGCAAAGCGATCTGTTATCCAATAACGTTCACCGGCGCTGTAGGCCAGACCGCTTCCCAAGTGGCCAAGCTCAGGAACATCACCTTCGTACCGGGGATCGTTATTGAGATCACGTATGATGTTGTTTACTGTCTCGATCCCGTCGTTTATGCTCCCCAAAGTGGCGGCAGATGGTCCGGCGCCGGCAAAGAACTCCAGCGGCCCCGCAATCGCCAGTGTTCCACATAGGAGCGTGATTACTGTCACAGTCACTAGCCCCTTCATCGTATCCCCCTTTTCCAATGTTTGTGGGTCAGGGAAGGATTCCATTCGATAACGGAAAGACTCCTCTCACCACCCATATGACCAGGATAAGGGCCTGGTTCCAAGTGGCGTAGGCCATCCATCCGGCGGGAGCTGGATGTAGTTCAGAATATATCTGGACTTATGTCTCTTGCATCGATGACCGCAGGGCGCTGATCGCTTGCTCTATGTCTGATGAGTCAACATTAATGTGAGTCACCATTCGCATTTGGGTCGACCTTCCAAGCGGATTAGCCAATACACCTCGGTCGCGCAACCGCTGAGAAAGAACTTCAGCGTTTATGGCGCTATCGCCAATTGCTGCTCCATCAACGTCAAAATAGACAAGATTAGTCGGGGTTCTAGTACTAATGTGGGATGTACAAGTAAGCCCAGCAATGGAATTGATCTCCGAAGCAAGGCGGGAAGCATTAGAGTGGTCTTCCGTCAAACGGTCTATGTTATGCTCCAGGGCGTATAAACCTGCCGCAGCAATAATACCCGCCTGTCTCATTCCTCCTCCTACTACCTTGCGCATTCGAAGAGCACCATCAATGAACGTGCGGCTACCACAGAGAATCGAGCCGACCGGTGCGCCCAATCCCTTAGAAAGACATATCATTACAGAATCTACGTTGCGGGTTAGCTCTGAGGCATCAACACCAAGCGCGATAGCTGCATTGAACAGGCGAGCACCATCAAGATGCACCTTCATCCCATGCCTATGGACAAGTTCTGCCGCACCGTCTATAAAATCAGCAACTATCGCGGTCCCCCCGCAACGGTTATGCGTATTCTCTAAACACAACAACCGGCTAGTAGGAAAATGCACGTCTTCTTTGCGGATCGCCAAATCGATAGCATCTAGATCAATGGTCCCGTCTTCCTCGTTTTTCAAGATATGCGGATGCACGCCCGCCAAGCCCGCTGATGCCCCGCCTTCGTACAGAAAGGTATGGGCAAGGTGACCTAGGATCATCTCATCTCCACGTCCCGCATGCGTTAGTATAGCTACGATATTTCCCATGGTCCCACTGGCAACAAACAAACCTGCCTCCATCCCGACCTTTTCAGCCATAGTCTCCTGCAAGCGGTTAACTGTCGGATCCTCACCATAGACATCGTCCCCAACAACTGCCCTTGCCATGGCCTCACGCATCTCATCTGACGGTTTGGTAACTGTATCACTACGTAAGTCGATAAACTCCATTGCTTCTCCTTTTAGTATCTTATCAGGTCATCCAAGACATTGATCTGCTTGTTATCATTCTACGACTAAGAATAGCTATATAGTGAGGTTTCGGCAAGAGTATGAGCCGACAAGGAAGGCTAATAAACCCAAGTAACAATAACCGAACAAATCATATAATTACTAGAAAACGTCATGAGCCCCTCACAGGCTAAGACAGCTTCATCTACTGGCAACAGGAGCAATATGCTCAGCGAGCACAAGCCGAGAGGCGGCGTCATGAAAGATGGCCCCTGCAGTGTATCCACCCCACTCGGGGGTAGTTTTGACTTCGTCAAGGACCACAAGAGCAAGATACTGAGGTGACTTAGCGGGGAAGAAGCCAGCAAACAGCGAGGTGTACTTCCCCTCCACATATCCCTTCCCACTGACAGCCTTCTGAGCTGTACCCGTCTTTCCCGCAACCTCAAAGCCAGGCACATTAGCCCACGTCGCTGTTCCATCCTGAACAACCGCGCGCATTAGATCACGCATCGTAGCGCAGCTCTCCAAGCTAGCAACGTTGCGCAAAACTGTGGGTAGTTTAGTAGTATCGCTTCCTACCTGCTTAACGATATGCGAAGCAATAACCCTACCTCCATTAGCGACAGTCCCCATTGCTTGTGCAAGTTGAATCCCAGTAACTCCTACAGATTGCCCGATTGATGCCGAAGCAAGGTCTAGCTCAGACCACTTCTTGGCATCACGAAGGATACCGGCTATCTCTCCTGGAAGCTCTATGCCTGTGGGCACGCCAAATCCAAGCTTAGATAGCATGTCATACAGCCTATCTTTGCCAAGCATCTGTGCTACACGGATCATGGCTACGTTAATTGAGTATTGTATTGTCTTAGCAAAAGTCACTGTTCCAAATGACTCGTTGTCAGAGTTATGGATAATGTGCCCGGCAACGTTAATCCCATCGTTTCCATTGAACGTATCGCTAGGCATGACCACGCCTAAGTCTAGCGCCGCAAGACCGGCAAACGCCTTGAACGTTGAACCGGGCTCAAACATGAAGCCCGTTGCCAAGTTGTTTCTCTGCTGTGCTGTTGATTCCCAAAATTCGTTTAAGTCATATCGACGATCCTGTGCCATAGCCAGTACTTCACCAGTATTGGGATCAAGCAGGATCAGAAAGCCGCTATTGGCCCAGAAACGACTTACTCCACTGTCAATCTCTTCCTCGCAAATAAATTGAAGTTTGGAGTCTACTGTAAGATACAGATCAGCCCCCGGCTCTCCTTCCTGTAGTGTTTCTGTATCATAAGTTCGGCCATCTGCTCCCATAACCACGTGTACTTTAGCGCTTGTCCCGGAAAGCGCCTCATCGTAAGCAAGCTCAATTCCCTCCAGGCCACGACCATCTGTACCCACAAAACCAATGATGTTGGACGCAAGGTTTCCTTCAGGATAACAACGTTTCCAAGTATCAAAAAAAATGAGCCCGTTTGCGTTTGCCTCTTTGGCGCGTTGGCGTATGGACTGTGCTGCTTGCAGCTCCACGCTACGATCTATCCAGGTGAAGTACCTGGACTGGTATACAAGGCTTCTTGCATTATAGATCGATATATGCAGCTCATCTGACAATATCTGACATATTGCCTCCGGATTAGTCATGTTAAAGCTATCAATCGCGATGGCCGATGCCTTTACATCGTATGCTAGCGCGGTGCCATTGCGATCATAGATAGTTCCCCGACGAGGAGACAACTCCACAGTCTGCTCTTGAATGGCCTCTGCTACACTAAGCCATTGATTGTGCTGAAAGACCTGCAATTGAATAAGCCGCCCCACAACAACCATCATACCAAAAGCTAATAGCCCGACAATGATCCAAGCACGTCGCGGCATCTTCTCAGTATTCTGCTGAGGATGGTGAAATGTATACATAGCGCACGTCAGTTGGTTCGCTCATATGAAGCTCTTCGCGAGCGAGGAGCGAGACACGTTCCAGTGAGAATGCCTCCCCAATCTGAAACTCAAGCCAGCTATTCACCTCCTGAATTGAGGTGATTGTATTCTTCATGCTCTCACGCTGTGCAGTCAGAGCAAGAATCCTCGTTTGCTGCCAGACATAGAGGAAACAAGCCCCCGCAATAATAACAGCAATACAGATCATTGCTAACGTTGTACGTGGCCAGGTATCTGCGTGCTCCTGGGAAAAGCTGTACAACCGACGCAACGGATAGCTTATGCTTGCTGCTCTCTGCTTTTCCATCTTCATTCCAAGTTAAGGGAGAACGCGATCTAGAATCTGGACACTTGTCGCTAAACGATGCGAATTGGATTACCTTACATGTTACTAGTAGATCCTGGCTGCGATATAT
>CAZKFV010000127.1:0-9439 GCA_964552295.1 uncultured Thermotogae bacterium
TTTCTGGGTTAACTCGACCGCCTTCTCCACTTCCATATCGATGACTACAGCCTTCAACTCATCGAGCGTTGCCATCACTTTCCTCCTTTATCGCGATTATTATTGTTAGCATATCTTAGCTAGGCCAAAGCCCCTTTTACTAATGCAGCTAGTTTTTCATATTGCTAAGCAGGAAATTTTGTGTTTGCCAGCGTGTCCTCGGCTTTCTTCACAATAGCATCAAGCTTATTGCTTACACCTGCAGGTATGCCTTCAGGTGTGTAGGTCTCAAGAACGTCTATTACCGCTTCGGTCACCCTTTCGCGATAGGGCTTACTCCCTTTCTTCATCCATGTATCTGGGTTATCGCGACTTATGAATTGGGGTTGCCAAAGTTCTTGCTTGAAGTACTTAAGGGTGTGTTTCTCAGCGAGAAAATTGCCGCCAGGACCAACTTGTTGTATAACGTCCTCGCCCAACATCTCCTTGTTCATCTCGAATCCCCGAAGCATACGTTTGATATAACTGATGATTTCGTCACACATTACTATGGAGGCGGGGTTTCCAAGCAGCCCCTGTCCTAGATAACCAACATCGTGGATGAGATTTGCTCCGTCTAGCGCGGCCAGGAGGGTTCCCAAAGCATGCTCCATAGATGCTTGCTCATCGAGACACTGCGCGTCACTGCCCACTGTTGACCACATAGGCAGTCCATAATAGTGATATAGGTCGGCGAAAGCCGAGTTGGTAAGCCGTAAATCCGGTGCACCATAAGAGAAAGAGGCTGTTCTCATATCAAGGGGTACGGCTAGAAGGCCCGTAATGATAGGAGCTCCCTTGGCCTTTAGTTGATGAATAACGAGCCCGCTGAGGGCCTCAGCGTTAGCCTGGACTATACTTCCAGCTAGTGTTACTGGCGCGCTGGCACCTAGCATGTCTGCAGGGGTGTAACAAATGGGAATGCTCTTTTCTGCGCATAAGAAGAGCTTGCGCAGGGCACCATAAGAATGCGTTAATGGTGGCGTGGGCTCGGAGTAGTGTATCAAGAATGGTTTTTCCTTAAGAAACTCATCACCGCCAACGACGGTGGAGGCCATCTCGACAATGTACGCTAAGTCTTCTTGTCCTGCAGCAGTGAAGAAGATCGGTTTAGTGGAGTTCTTCATAAGTGCCCTCGCGCATTCCACATACATCGTATTGGTCGGTACGTCGCTGGGAAGGGCAAACGAGGCAACAAAGTCTATATGGGTCCTGCTGTCAGCTACTTTGGCAGCGTTAATAACGTCTTGCAGGACAGATCGTCTCATCTCTTGGGTGTACACGTCGAAGGTATTGATTAGGTCCGTCCCTAGTCCGAAATGGGAATGTCGCCCCTCTAGGTTCATTGCAGGCTGCCCTTTGCGGTTGTAAATGGTGATGCGTGATGGAGCACTACGTATAGAGTCTTCTACTAACCAATTAGGGATTCTCACAAGATTGTCATCTTTCACCTGGCATCCAGCGCGACGCAGAAGCTCCACAGCTTCATCATGGTATACGCGTACGCCTGTGTTCTCTAGAAGACCCAAACTGGCGCGATGGAATTCCTTTATTTGGTCCTCTGTTAACAATCTGTAATTCGGCACACACTGGCTCTTAAAACCGCTGTTCATGTTAGTTGTCCTCCAATTAGTATAGTGTTTGCAGTAGGATAATAAGCTTCGTTAAACATTGGAAACGACGTAAACACACCAAGGCTCCAACTCAGATTTACGCGAAGACGCAACTGTGCATCATCTTGGAAATGTATACTCCACGACTTAAGAATAATGCCTTCTTGCATCGAGCACTATTGCATCTAGTTCTTTCAGCACATGGCCATCTAATGTGGGCACCTGATGCTCATCTAGTATCTTCTTTGCCCTAGATCTTCCAGCCTCAACTATGTCTTTACTGCCTTGCTCAGTCCATTGCTCCCACCCCATTCTATTGCTTATCTTTGGAAAGTACTGCTCTCCTTTTCGTGTATATTCTACAGTGTGAAGTTGAGATAAGAAATTACCTTTGGGTCCTACTTTGTCTATGACATGAAGGGCTAAAGTTCCTTCGTCTATTTGAAAACCGCTTAGCACATTGAAGATCGTGCCGAGAATCTCATCATCAATAACTAGTTGCTCAAGACTAGCAGCAATCACCGACTCCAAGCTTCCCGCGCCTGATATCCAGTTTGCACCAGCAAGGGCTGGCAGGAGAGCATTCTGGGCTTTCTCATAACCTGTCTGCTGGTCCATGATCTTGGAGTCAGAGCATAATCCGTAAGCATCGACAGGAATGCCGTAGAGGTGAGCAAGCTGTGTTTCGCATGCTGAAACCATGCCAACTTCAGTACCCCAAGCAGCGACGCCTGTACGCATGTCCATAACTGATAGTCGGGGGCCGAAGATGACGGGTGTCCCAGGATTGATCAATTGCGTAATGGTAAGTCCCACTATTAACTCCGCGTTCTGTTGTACTAAAGCACCAGCAAAAGTTACTGGAGCTGTTCCTCCTGTCATAGGGGCTGGTAAGATTGCTACGGGTATCTGTAGCTTGGCTGCGGCTAACAGCGCGCCGCAGACATCGGCATCATATTCCAGAGGGCTTATTGGCGATAGTGACATCTTGAAAATAGGATTTTCACGTAGCTCTTCTTCTCCGCCTGCGACTACTGCAAGGAGCTTGTGGATGAATTTGACTTCGCCTTCAGATGCTACAGTAGACCCGATCACTTTCTCCGTGTTCCTTATTGTAGAGTTTACAATCTCAATCTGAGCTACCCGAGCTTCAACATCAGTTGGGAATACCAAGGGAACTACTGTATGTATATTCTCCAGGGCGTCTGCTAATCTTGAGGCTGCCTCAAGATCTTTCAACAGAGCTGGTCTTCGCTTCCCGGTTGACCAATCATGGAAAAATGGAAGCCCGCCAGCGGTGTGTGTATGGACCACATTGCCCTTGAGGATCAGGTTGTTGTATTCCTTCCTAGCATGGAATGTTATCTCCTTAGGAACTTCCTTAATTGCCTCTTCAACCAAATTGGAAGGAATTTTCACGATATTTCTTTCTTTATCGAGAAAAGCCCCTCGCTCTTGAAGGATCCCTTGGATCCGAAGGTCATCTATAACCACGCCGGTGCTCTGTAGAAGCTTCAGGGTTGATTCGTGTAACGTCTGTACTTGCTTATCGGTAAGTAACTTGAGATAGCCACCACTAACGTTATTTAGGCTCATAATACATAACCTCTTTGCTCATCACACACCACGCCTGACAAATGAAGCATTGATATGCGATCCTTATCAAACCTGATGGAACACGGCCCGTCATCATAGGGCCCAAGTGCGGACCAATAACAAGCCAAGAAATCATGTCAGGCCTCAGACCAGTAGTTCTTACAGTATAATATTGCAGTGTAGCAGGATGTAGGAAGAAATGCAACAAGGAAATGATGAAAGTATCTTTTAGATACATCATTGCATTGGTGAATAGGCCCCTAACTTGTTTTATCTATGCTTCACGGAAGGAGAGATCTAGAACAGGAAGTTAAACTGAGCCGTACATGTCAGACGTGAAAAGCGCCTGACGCGAAGTTTGTTTGCTGGATTATGGAAGATGAGCACGTGTCAAGCAAGATATCCCTTGGCATAGACCTGTCCGCTGCCCTAATACAATGCATAGCAAGGCAGCGTGTTTTGCTTATTATACAGCAGTCATTGAATAGCTTGGTCTATCGGGGATTTGCGGTAGTCTTTTTCTACTCGGTGCCTTTCGCCAAATGTGTCTTGTATTCGAAAACATAAGCCTGCAAGGCATAGAATAACTAAGCAACATCTATTATTGGGACTTAGTCATGAACAATGCTCGTACTCTCTGTGACAGGTTGCTATAACCTAGGCCATTGACCAACAGTTTCTACAGCGTTACCATCCCCGAAGTTGTCACGGAAGATGCGAAAGTAGCAGAGCTCTTCTTTACTGCGGATGAATGGGTATCGCTTTTGGTCTTCTGCCAACTCTTTGTTGGTAATCCCTGACTCGAAGTACTCCGAGAGCGCTTCGGCTGAGCCAGAACCTTGTGAAAATTCTGCCTTGGTTCTGTTGACGATTGAGACAGGGAGTTCCGATTCGTAGGCTTTGCGAAAGATCCATTTTTCTATCTGATTTCCGCTTTCATCACTGTGAAGCTTCACATCAATGGGCAGAGATAATGCATAATCTAGTAGTTCTGAGGATATAAGCGGGGTTATTACTCGTATTGAATGGCACTGGTTCATGCGGTCCAGTCGTAGGGCGGCGTTGTTGTGCAAATATGATAGGCACTCGATTTGCTCGCTGGCAATCTGCGATGTTGGTAGGTCCTTGAGATAAGAATAACCACAGAATATCTCGTCCCCGCCTTCACCGGAGAGGAGAACCTCATATCCTTCCTCACTCACCTGGCGTGAGATTAGGTAGTTAGCTACGGAGCTTCGCACTAGTGAGGGGTCGAATGACTCCAGATGATAGATTACTTCTGGTAAGACTTGGGTCATCTCCTCGATGGATACCAGCAACTCTTCATGATCGGTACCTAGGTGCCTGGCCACGACACGAGCGTTTACGATATCATCACTTTCTCCGACCCCTATAGCAAACGTCTTCAAGCGTGCGCTTTGACCATAGCGATGACGAATCGCCCTTGCCCCAAGGAGGCAAATGACGCTGCTGTCCATACCACCGCTCAGAAGGGAAGCGGTTGGTACTGAAAAATCGACTCGAGAGGAAAAACTGCGCTCGATGATGTCGCGAAGTCTTCGCAGCATTGTGTGAACGTTATCGGATATTTGCTTTGGCGGAGCTGAGAGCGAAGCGTATTTTTTTAACTTACCGGTCTCGTCCATGTAATGCCCGGGAGGGAACTCATGGATATCATCAGTTACTGGCTTTAGGGCTTTCAATTCGGATGCCAGATAAAGAGTTCCATTGTTGTAGCCGTAGAACATGGTTTTGATCCCGAGTTGGTCACGTGCTGCCAACATGTTCTTACCATCCCACAGCACACATGCAAACACGGTATCCCGTAGTTGGGCAAACATGGATAGTCCGTACTTGTGATAAAGATGCAAGACAAGTCTTTCTTCTAGAAACGAACCTCTTTCAATTCCTTCCTGTTGGGCAAGCTGTATGCTATTGCCAATTTGGCCATCCCAAGCGAGGGTGCTATCTGCGGCATCTCTCACGGGGATCTGTGCGCCAGTATCGGCATGCGGCACATCCGCGCGGAGATAGTTCTGCCCCATGAGGACCTTCCTGTCTTCATAAAGGCCACGCAGATATGGGCCGCGGTGTTTGATGGAATCCATCATTGTTTGGATGTCGTGTTTATGGAGGCTTCCATACCCGATGCTAAAACCACTCATATTAACTCCTCATCTACGGGACAAACACTGAAGCAACTTCGCGGGCGCGAAGAGAAACAATGTTCAGAGGCATGTTCTCTTGATGGTTGACTGCCTAATTATGCCAAATATCGTTGTTATTCGCAATTGGACATTAATTCTTGTGCGAAGGACCGCCTTGCTTTTAGGCTTTGGCTGAGGGTCAGGGTATTGGCAAGCAGAAAAATGAGCAGCTATATAGTAGGCTAGTGCGTTTGCTGCATACAAGCCGTCTCCCCACTGTTACGCTGATCGATAGGGGCATTTGCTTGCGAAATGGGAAAAGCTAGTATACACTCGAAGGGAGGTATGATCAGGTCAGATGGGCCACCCAGCCTTGTTGGGTGGCTTGTTGTTTTAGGAGGTAGTGATGTGGCAGAAAGTGCTTGTTGTATCCGTATACTTCGCGACTCTTGTTTTGATAGGTTTTTGGGCGCGGAAACGTGGCCGTCGTACCACTGAGGATTATTTTCTCGCATCGCGAAGCCTACCGACAGTGGTGTTATTTCTCACTATGGCAGCTACAAATTTCAGCGCTTTTACGGTGTTCGGTTTCTCTGGCGAAGGCTGGCGCAGCGGATACTCATTTTACCCGATCATGGCTTTTGGGACGGGATTGATGGCTCTTTCTTTTGAGTATATCGGTAAGCCAGTATGGCAACTGGGAAAGGAGAAGGGATTGTTTACTCCGCCCGAACTCGTGTTCTACCGATTCCAAAGCCCAGCTCTAAGGTTTTTGTTTCTTTCTGTGATGACTATCTTTACGCTTCCCTATCTTGCCATGCAGCCAATGGCGGCGGGATATGCACTGGAGGAGCTGCTTGGAATCCCGTATTTTGGTGGGGCTGCCTTGATAACCGGGGTCATGCTTGCGTATACATTCTTTGGAGGGATGCGCGGTGTTGCGTGGACAGATGTCTTGCAGGGGGGAATGCTTATTGTTTTGCTGGCTGTTGCTGTAGGAGTCATCGCAGGGCAATTCGGCGGTCTGTCGTTAGCAAACGCAACTGCAGCTTCACGATGGCCAGAGCTTTTCTCTCGCCCAGGGCTGGGGGGGGCATTTCTGCCAGGGATATGGTTTGGGTATATGCTTCTGTGGCTTCTGTGCGATCCGATGTTTCCTCAGTTATTTCAGAGATTTTACGCTGCCAAGAACGAGAAAGCCCTCAGAAAAACTATGATCCTGTATCCGCTAATCACTGGCGGTCTGTTCCTTTTTCCTGTGACCATTGGCGTCATTGGGCGCCTAGCTTTTCCTGAGCTTCCAGTTGGGACAGAGTCGGACAAAATTCTTCCACTTCTGCTCTCTAGTTATGCACCAGCTGTCTTGGAGGCGCTTGTTCTCACAACAGCGCTTGGAGCGCTTATGTCCACATTGGACTCGCAGCTTCTTACACTTTCATCAATGTTAACCCGCGATCTTGTTGAGCCATTGAGCAAGGGGAGAAGCCCTGCTTGGTCTGGTAAATTATTTGTTGTGGTACTAGCCTTAACGGGTTTAGCGATAGCATGGAAGCCACCAGCGACATTCCTCGAGATTGCTACAGAAACATTTACTGGACTGGCTGTTCTTTTCCCAACTGTAGTAGCGACATTGTATTGGAGGAATTTAACAGCAACTGGCGCCATTGTATCAATTCTGATTGGAGAATGTTTAGTTATTGGCTACCATTTTAAGCTTCTGCCGAGTTTTGGTACTCTGCCTGTTGTGCCGATAGTGTTTGGCACCAGTATTGTTCTTGTGGCAGTTAGCCTTCTTACTCATAGAAAATCAAGCGCCGGGAGCATAGGCGTTCTGTCTAGGCAGAAACTAAAGCTTACCGGGTGGCTGTTTATGGTTGTTGTGCTGTTTTTTCTTGCCAACGATTATTGGGCGTGGGGTAACAGGCAACTTGGACCGCTTAACTTCCCGTGGTGGGTATGGTACTTCTTTGGACTGTGTATTCTGAGCTCATTAGTGTATCTGGGTATTGCTAAGACTCGTAAGTGACCAAGCATTTATCCGACTTTGAACAAGCCTACTTTGGTGATCTATGTACGGTGCAGGATGTAGTTATTAGGCTATGATAACTCAACGTTTGCTTTCCACCCTGTAAATCCGACTGTGTCGCCGGCATCTCAGGGTTAGTATGCTTATCTACGGGAGCCTTCTGTTAGGGATTATCTTGTAGAGAAGTAGTAGACTCTGCGGAAAGTGGCAGTAATGCCGCCTTTCATTGCGGTTGTTTGTATCAAGTGGATGTCAAGAAGCAGGCCAGAATTAGTATGTGACGCATATGGTCTATATCAAACCTCGGCATGTTACATAGACAACTTAAGTGTCGTTTTAGGATAACTACTGAGCTTGCCGTATAAAGCACATTAATAAGCGATTGGAAGGCTCACTTGCAAGAAAGAAATATTTCAAATAAGCTACGTGCAGTTTGTAAAACTATCATTCTTTGAGGATATCCAAGCGAGGGGAGTTTATGATGGAAATGATACCCACGAGTAAACAAATATGTCTTGAGTTCCCAGACATACATGTATTGAGGTACCTAGAGTATTCTGGTAATTCGCCTTCTGCTCCGGTAAGAAAGAGTATTGAGCGACTAAAACCCAGAGCAAGTAAGCTTATAGATGTGCGCACTCTGAACAGGATCTATCGTAGAGGTGAAGAGAAAAACCCTTACAACGATGATCTTCCTTCTCCCACAAGCAAGGCTGAATATATAGTATTTGGAATCTGTACAGCAGGCACAGCGATATACGATGAAACAGTGCGATTACGCAATTGTGGTGACTTTCTAGACTCGATGATCCTGGCTGCCTTGGGATCCGCAGCTGTGTCTGAAACGTGCGAATGGTACGGGGTCGAACTGTTCCGTTGGGCAAGTGAGAAGTCGCTTAACGCAAGCCGGATGTTTGAGCCAGGGGCCGGGTCCTATCCCTGGGGGCTGGAGAACCAACGGTTTCTATTTGCTAACTTACCAGCCCATGAAATTGGCGTGACCCTGAACCAAGACCTGGCGATGCTCCCACACGCGACTTCGTCATTTGTCATGGGAATAGGGAAGGAAGTGACGCAAGCCGTCGTGCCGTATTCGTGTAAGGGCTGTCCTCATAAAGATTGCCTATACCGATATGAGCCCGAGCAGATAAGAAAAGAATAACCAAGCCAAGATAAGACAGGTTATTGGGAGGTATTTATGCCAAGCAGTTATGAGAACACCGCTATCAGTGATTTCCTGGAGGAACTTTCTTCTGATGCACCTGCGCCTGGTGGAGGAAGTGTAGCAGCATTGTCTGGAGCAATGGGCGCGGCTTTGGTGTGCATGGTGTGCAATCTAACAACCGCCAAAGAGAAGTTTGCATCGCAGGAGGGTGAGATACTATCCATTCTTGCGAAGGCTGCGCAGTTGCGCGAAGAGCTTGTTAAGGCAATTGCCAAGGATATCGATGCATACAATCAGGTCATTGCTTGCTACAAGCTGCCTAGAAGTACACCCCAGGATAAGCTTAAGCGCACAGAAGCTATTCAGGCAGCGCTTAAACATGCAAATGAGGTTCCCGATGAGACGGCTGAATTGTGTTACCAGGTTCTTGAACTGGATGAAAAGCTGCCGGCCATAGGAAATCCCAATGCTGTAAGCGATGTTGCGGTATCTGCGCAACTTGCTGAAGCTGGGTTGCAATCAGCCCTATATAACGTTGATATAAACTGTAACTACATTAAAGATGATAGTTACACAATCCTTTACCGACAAAAACGCAAGGAGTTGAGCCAGCAGGCTTCAAAGCTAAAAAGAAGAATACTAGATGCAGTGGAGAACATGCTGAAAGGCTAGAAAACATGGCACTGGCATTAGTTAGATGTGCAGTTGTCGTTGGCCGTAGCCTTATCTTAAATTAGGCTGCATCTGTATATTCAGCAACATGCTCAGTTTTTTGGGTTCTCCGCTGTTTCGAGTGGGTAGTTGAAGGTAGTTGTGCTAAAAGGGTGGCTTTCAAAAGAGACGTAATACAGTGATGCTTGATCAGTAAGAAAGA
>CAZKFV010000128.1:0-25466 GCA_964552295.1 uncultured Thermotogae bacterium
CCAACAAAGACTATTGGTACGGCCCCTAGGTCTGCTCCATAGGCAGTGAGCAGACGGTCCAGGAGATCACGCGAATCCGAATCAGCTATCCTGTAACGAGAGAGTTCAAGCTGCGGATACTCAAGCTTAATCCTTTGCAAAAGCTGCTCAACGCGCGCGCAATGTGAGCACCCATCACCGTAGAAGAAAACCACCTGCGTAGCAAAACCAACAACTGAGAGGCCAAATAAAACAACACAAATAACTGCAAGCAGAGCACAGCCCCTGTTACACCATATTCCTCTTGTCCTCAACTAGCTTCCTCCTTGTGTACACCTAAAACATCATAGAGACAAGGCACCTATTAGAAGCTTATCCCAGAGTATTAAACCGACTACCCCTGTGTAATAATCTTTGTAGAGTGAAAGATCCAAGTAACAGCCAGGGATAAACTTCCCAAGTGCTATACACGCTTGCCAGCGCTTCAATTTGGGAATAACACCAAGATTTACTACAACTGCTACACTCAGAGCAGCTGCTACTAGCATCAAGACAGGGGCTTCAGAGCCCGATCGTCGGGCGCAGTTAGTCATCACCCCTACTGCCATCTGCCGAGCAGATGACGCAACGACCGTTTTTTCGCATCGCAAGTCTTTCCTGCAAGCGATCAAGCTCTTCTACAAACAACTTGCGGGGCATTACCCCGCGAAGATAATCAACCAAATTGGCAACTTCCTGATCATCCGCCAAGCAGTAGTACGCCCAGCGGCCATCACGCTTACTGTCAAGAAGTTGAGCCTTCTTTAGTGCGTATAAGTGCTTGGCTACCTGATATTGAGGAAGATCAAGAGAGTCCACTGCTTCACATGCACACAGACATCCATCAGAATGCAAAAAGAGCGAGAAAACCCTTAAGCGGTCTCGATTCCCCAATACATGAAAAATCTCTGAAAGCCGTTCTAACATTACACCCATCCTTATATGCCAAAGCTAGCATATGCTATACAGTAAGACGCCTTTTGTCAACCATAGAGACCGTCGAACAGAGCGATAACCTACTGTCATTTCTTCACAGAAGGTGGCCCGAAAAACACCCGACCACAAACACTAGTCCAACATGTCTTTTAACACGTTACACACCGATTGTCATTCAAGCTCTAGGTCAAGGTGATTACTGAGGATTCATTATCAACTCCTGGGTTCGTTGCTGCGTAATATTTCAGTGGTTCATAGCCAGAAGTCGACACGTGTTCGGCTACAGTGTAGACTTAGCAATAGGACTTAAAGGAGGAACACAATGGATAAAGCAAGAATTCAGTTTCTTAGAAAGTGCCTGGATACTATCAGCCCATCTGGGTTCGAGGAGGAAATATCACGCATCTGGAGACAAGAGGCCGACAAGTTTGCCGATCGCACTTGGGTTGATGTAAGCGGCAACAGCTACGCCGTTGTAAACGAATCCGGTAGCCCACGAGTGATGTTAGCAGGGCATATCGACGAGATCGGATTGATGATCACCTACATCGACGACAAGGGATTCTTATCCTTTGCCCCTATCGGCGGTTGGGATCCACAGGTCCTTCCGGGCCAGCGCGTCCGAATTCGCGGTAAGAAGGGTGTCATTATTGGCGTAATAGGCAGGAAACCAATTCATCTATTGGAAGCAGAGGAACGCAGCAAAGTCGTCAAGATGGAAGCCTTATGGATCGATATTGGCGCCAAAGACAAGAAAGATGCGGAGAAGCACATCTCAATAGGTGATCCAGCTGTTCTCGATTATGGCTTTGTGCCGCTGCTCAACAATTTAATTGCTGCACGTGCATTCGATGATCGCGTAGGAGCATTTGCGGTACTAGAAGCTGCGCGTCTGGCTTCGAAGATGAACCCCAAAGCTGCTATATTCGCGGTTGGCACTGTCCAAGAAGAAATCGGATTACGCGGGGCGCATACAAGCGCTTTCGGCATCGACCCCCAGGTAGGGATTGCAGTTGATGTAGGCTTTGCTACAGATACTCCCGAGACGGGAAACGAGAAGAAGAAGGTAGGAGACATAGCCATGGGCAAGGGGCCCATGATAGCTCGTGGCCCAAACATAAATCCCGAGCTGTTCAGTCTTTTGGTCGACACTGCCAAGAAGCACAAGATACCATACCAAGTTGAGGCAGCACCACATGGTACCGGAACCGATGCTAACGCCATACAGCTTACTCGAGCTGGAATTGCCACGGCTCTAGTATCTGTTCCAAACCGTTACATGCACTCGCCATGCGAGGTCGTCCATCTTGGTGATGTGGAGAACGTCGCCAAGCTGATTGCCCATGTAGTGGCAAACATCGATGAGAAAACGGTCTTCATTCCGTCTTAGCCTCAACATAGTCGGTATTTGTAGCCGGTAGTTGATAAGAGGCCTAATGTGGCTTTGTAGTAAACGAAGTCTTTCATTATTGCCCTTGATTGTTACCGTGTAGTGACTTATAGTTGTGCAAGCTATTTGGGGAGCTCGATTTACGGGCTGAGAGGAGGATCGACCTCAAGAGGGAAACCTTCGGGAGGTGTGACCTCGACCCATGGAACCTGATCTGGGTAATGCCAGCGCAGGGAGACCTTATCCCTCGCGGCTCAGCAAGTCTACGGGTCGTCATCATGCGTGAGTCAAGTATATTGAAGCTGATTGCCAAGCGAGTTGGTGCCCAAGACGACGCAGCCATAGTGCCATTTGAAGATACAAATCTTGTTCTAACCACCGATATGCTGCATCGCCAGAGCGATTTTCCGCCAGGAATCACACCCCGCACAATCGGCTGGCGAAGCGTGGCCGTTTCGCTTTCCGATCTAGCAGCAATGGGAGCTCGCCCTGTTTGTGTCCTGCTTGCATTGGCGGATCCTGCATTAGATAACGAACTAGTGGATGGCGTGCTGGATGGTGCACTCGCATGTTGCGAGCAATTCTCCGCCAAGCTTGTGGGTGGTGATATTGACCGTCATTGCGAACTGACCCTCGTCAGTACAGCACTAGGGCAGGCAGTTCACCCTGTCCTTCGCAGTACAGCAAAGGTCGGCGATGCTATTTGCGTTACTGGACAGCTTGGACGCACAGCAGCGGGGCTTAGTCTCTTCTCCGCTCAGCAATACGATAGGGCAAACGATCTCTTTTGCTTTCGCCCGCGAACAGATTGGGCAATGAAGCTTGCCGGGTTAGCAACAAGCATGATTGATATCTCAGACGGCTTGGCACACTCTCTTCATTTGATCGCTTCGCAAAGCATGGCCGGGTTCAAGGTAAATTGGGAACGCTTGCCTGTGCACCCTGCCCTATCAGAGAGGGTTCATGGAGAGGCCTTGCGCCACGATGTCCTATTTACGGGTGAGGATTACGAACTGCTGTTTACCGTACCCGTAGAAGCCCTGAAGATAATTGATCCTTCCGTGAAGTTCACCGCCATTGGGACCGTACTCCCAGAGGGAACCTTCCTGGACAACGAACAGCTGTCTGATATTGGCTACGAACACTAAAAGGAGGTAAAAGCGATGAAGAAAATGATCTGTTCAATGATCGCCCTAGTGATCTTTCTCTCGCCCTTGCTGATAGCGAGAGATAAGATCGTTGTTTACACGTACAATTCATTCGTGTCTTGGGGTCCAGCCGCTGAACTAAGAGAGGAGTTTTCTAACAAGTACGATTGTGATGTGGAGTATTTAACTGCAGGAGGGGGAAAGGCTACCCTGTCACGACTCATTGCTGAACGAGATGCCGGAAAGAACGATGCTGACCTGTTTATGGCGGAGTTGAACGATGTGCCTAGGATCTCAAACTACAACCTATTTATGCCCCTTGACGAAACTGATATACCAAACCTCGCCAGTGTCCCAAAAGAGCTCATGCCCGGCGGGGTCAGTGGGTTCGTACCTTACGAGTACGGATTCATAACCATCACCTATGACTCTCAAGCCTTCGAGACGCAGTCGCCGCCAGCCACCCTTGCTGACTTAGCAGACCCCAAATACAAAAAGCAATTAATTTGCCAAGACCCCCGCACTTCTTCAACTGGCTTTTCGTTCCTGCTTTGGACCATAGCCCACTTCGGCGAGGACGGCTACCTTGACTTTTGGCGGTCAATCAGCAACTCGCTTCTCACTATTACTCAAGGCTGGAGCGAGGGCTGGAGCCTATTGACCCACGGTGAGGCACCGCTTTTAGTCAGCTTCTCTTCCGATACCGCCTATGAAGCTATGTTTGGCGAGCCATTGCGGTACAGGGCCTACGCTCCTGAGGCAGAAGGATATCGCACCGTGTATGGCATTGGTGTGGTTAAGGAGAGCAAGCACGAAAAGATGGCAAAGGCATTTATCGACTTGCTTCTATCTAAAGAAATACAAGAGCTCATTCCCTCAACAGAGATTATGTTCCCAGCAAACAGCAAGGCTGAGCTTCCGCCAGAGTTCGAGGAGTTTGCGATAATTCCAGAAAAACAACTACTGCTGCCTCTAGATGTCGTCGCTGATAAAATGGATGAGTGGTTGCACAATTGGGAGACCGTGATTACGCAACCTTGACCAAAGCAGGATATCTTTTATTACTTGTCCTGTTCGGGCTCCTCGTGCTCGTCTTCTACTATCCACTGGCGCTGGTCCTCTCAGGAGCGTTCAGGGCCGCGGGCGCGTGGAGCCCTTCTTTTATTATTGGTGTCATCACCGATCCATACTATATTCACCTTATACTGTTTACAATAAAGCAAGCTATATATAGCACGTTACTAAGCCTAGGCATAGGCTTGGTCGGCGCGTACATTCTCTCTCATTACCACTTTCCTGGAAAGCGAACAATCCGTTCCCTAACTGTCATCCCGTTCGTGCTTCCCGCAATCGTGGTGGCATTGGGATTTATCCTCTTTTTCGGCAACAATGGCTACCTAAATCACTGGTTGATGTCGCTATTGCATCTATCTGGGCCTCCCATACGTATCCTCTATTCGCTTACCGCTATTGTCCTTGCGCACGCCTTCTACAATGCCCCTATAGTCATGCGTGTAGTAAGCGCATCTTGGGAGGGCTTTGACCCATCAATCGATGAAGCAGCCATGTCGCTTGGCGCTTCTAGGCTACGCCGTTTCGTCGGAATCAATATTCCACGCCTGATGCCTGCCATCCTTTCGAGCTCAGCTCTGGTGTTTATATTTACCTTTCTCTCTTTTCCAATTGTCCTTTCCCTGGGAGGCGCCCGATACAGCACTATCGAAGTAGGAATATACACCCTGGTCAGGACACTACTTGACTACAACAACGGAGCAGCGCTAATCCTTGTTGAGATGGCAATTTCCCTTTCTTTTACCTACATTTACCTGCGAGCGGAAGGAAGCCTGGCAACAGTAACCCGAGGCTCAAGGAAGCTGAGGATTCGGCCATTGTTTGCATTGCCTTTCAGTCTGGGCAAGGCGTTCATCGCCCTTTATGCTGTCGTGATGGGGGTGTTTTTCCTGGGGCCGATAATATCGATCATCGTCGACTCGCTGTTTAACCGCGGTTCCATCGGGATGCACAACTACGTTCAGCTCCTCTCGCAGCGATACAGCCCCTTTCTTGGCACCTCGCCCCTGGCTACAGTAAGGGCAAGCCTAATAATAGGATCTTTAGCGACTAGCATAAGTCTTCTAGTCGGAACTGCCATTGCGTTCTTGGTTGCAAGGGCCAGATTCACCGGCAGATGGGTTATTGAAGCGGCTCTTATGGCGCCCTTGGCTGTCTCTTCTATTGCAATAGGATTCGCACTTCTGCGGGGTCTGTCCGCACCTCCATTGAACCTGGGAGGGACACTTACAGCAATCGTTATCGCCCATTCCATTCTGGTTTACCCGTTTGTCGTGCGCGTCATGCGGCCGATCTTGGAAGGCCTTGATCCCGCACTAGTTGAAGCTGCTCGATCGCTTGGATCATCGCGAGCTCGTGCCTTCTTAGATATAGAGTTCCCAATCCTCAGACGCGGCTTACTGGTAGCAGCCATATTCGCCTTTGCCCTCAGTGTAGGTGAAATGTCAGCCACGATACTTCTCATGCGACCAGGACTTTCTACCATCCCAATTGCAGTTTACGGCCTCCTATCAGCACGGCAATTCGGCGCGGCAAGTGCTATGGCAGTTGTCCTAATAGTGGTTACAGCAATAGCCTTTATATTGATCGATAGACTAGGAGCAGATGACCCTTTACATGTCTAAGCTAATTATAACAGATCTCTCAAAATCCTTTGAAAGGGTACGCGCTGTCTGGAAAATGGAGTTCGCTCTTGAAGCAGGAGAGTTACTGGCTCTCGTCGGGCCGTCCGGTTGCGGAAAGACCACCACCTTGCGCCTCATTGCCGGCTTTGACCAGCCCAACACAGGTAAGATCATTTTGCAAGGAAGAGATCTCTCTAATACTCCTCCAGAGAAGCGACGTATAGGGTTCGTATTTCAGAATTATGCTCTTTTCCCTCACATGACAGTAGCTCAGAACATCGCTTACGGCATCCGCTTTTCGTCTTCATATAGGACACGCGTACAGGAGCTTATACAACTAGTTGACCTCTCTGGTCTTGAGCATCGATATCCCAAGGAACTGTCCTCTGGACAATGCCAGCGAGTGGCGCTAGCGCGAGCTCTCGCGCCACATCCAGACCTCCTTCTACTCGACGAGCCTTTATCGGCGCTCGACGCAAAGCTGCGGGAAGCACTTAGAAGAGAGATACGCAACATTCAGCAAGAGCTCAAACTCGGTACGGTATACGTCACGCATGACCAAGAGGAAGCCATGGCTATAGCCGATAGGATTGCTGTTATGAACGCCGGCCAGATAGAACAAATAGGAACTCCCCCGCAGATCTACTCTTACCCAAGCACCGTGTTTGTCGCCTCGTTTATCGGTCACTCCAACATGATTCAGGGCATCGTCACTTCTGTAGATAATCTCCTGCTAGAAATAGGCGTAGAGGGAGGCACGGTTAGCGCGATCACATCGGCTCAAGATTTCCGTCCAGGAGATAAGGTTGTCATTTTCT
Organism: uncultured Thermotogae bacterium; assembly: GCA_964552295.1. GTDB lineage: Bacteria > Bipolaricaulota > Bipolaricaulia > UBA7950 > UBA9294 > M55B144. The sequence goes on from CAZKFV010000128.1 coordinate 7,007, forward strand.
ATAAGGAGGAGGATCTTCGCCTTTCTAGCTATGGCGAGAACACCCTTCTAGCCACAGTATCACTTACCGAATACCATGGCCAAACGATGATCATTCACCTAAAAAGCCCTATTGGCTTACTTCGCGCCCGCATCCCCGCTAATGCTGCGATTCATATGGCACCCGGGATGCAAATTTCAGTAAGCCTTCCCGCCAAAGAATGCCTGATTTTTGCGCGTACTGACCGTATCTAGTCTTGCTGCTTGCTGGCATTCTCCTCAATCAGGCTACGGCTCACAGCCCGAACCGTATCTAGAATGGCTTTCTTATCAAGCTTGGCCGCCTCCAGAAGCTTTGCAGCCCTTTCATCTTGACGCACCACATCGATCAAGCCCCTTCGTTCTCCTTTGGCCTTCGTTGATGCCTCCCTGACTATCTCGTGCGCTTGTTTCCTGGGCATACCTTGCTTTACAAGTGCAACTAATATAGCTTGCGAGTATATCGAATCACCTGTAAGTTCAAGGTTGCGATCGATCGCGTCCTTATGAACAACAAGATCATCGACAATAGATCTAGAGTTTACTAGCATGTAATGTAAAGCAAGAAATGAGTCGGGGATAATAACCCTCTCCACTGATGAATGGGACATGTCACGCTCATGCCATAGCGCGATATTCTCCAGAGCCGCTTGCAGATTACCGCGCAGTAATCGGGCCAAGCCACAGATTTGTTCTGAAGTTATTGGGTTGCGCTTGTGAGGCATGGATGACGATCCCGCCGGAGTTGGCTCCTCCAGTTCGCCTACTTCAGTGCGCGACAAGTGCCTTATTTCAAGGGCAATCTTCTCCAAGGTTGCCCCAGCAATAGCAATGGCAGCAAGAACTTCAGCATGACGATCCCGCTGTAGGATCTGATTAGTGACAAGCGCAGGACTCAGCCCGAGTTTCCTGCAGGCAATCTCCTCAACATGACGAGAGATCTGCGTGTAGTTACCCACAGGACCAGAGACCTTGCCCACGCTGATTTGCTGAAGGGCTGCCCGTAGGCGATCAATATCCCGGCTAAGTTCGCAGCTCCATAGCAGGAATTTCAGGCCAAGCGTTGTTGGTTCGGCGTGCATACCGTGTGTGCGCCCAACAATGACCAAGTCCTGATACTCAACAGACTTCGACGTTAATGAGGTTCGTAGGGCCTTACTCTCCCCAACGATAAGATCTAACCCTTTACACATCTGCAACGACAGCGCTGTGTCCTTAACATCAGATGAAGTCAGACCAAGGTGGATGAACCTACCATCGTTACCAGCTTGTTCTTCCAAGGACCTAATGAACGCTAATAGATCGTGGTGAATCTCTTTCTCGATCGACGCAATCCTATCCTCATCAACACGCACTTTATCTACGATTGTTGCGTACGTTCCGGGAGGTGTATCGCCTGTCTCCTCCATAGCTGCAAGCACCGCCAGTTCTACCTTCAGCCAGTGCTCATACTGAGAGTAAAGCGTCCACACGTCCTGCATTGGAGATAAGCTGTATCGATCTATCATTCCGTCACCCCCAGGTATCCCTCTATCATCATATCATCCCCAAGCTTCATGATGCTCACCTCATAAAGCTTAAATGCGTCACTTACCTTATCTACACCTTCACCCGCAATAGTGCCTATCGAGTTCCGGCCGCCGATGATGATTGGAGCAATGAAGAATGACACCTTGTCCACAAGCCCTGATTCAAGGAATGAGGCAGCAGTCTCTCCTCCTCCCTCAATAAGCACAGAATCAATGTTTTCCCTTGCCAGAAGTGAAAGCAGCGCCCGTAAGTCCACCCTATTATAATGGCTTGCCAAGCGCCAGACCTCAGCACCATTCGCGCGTAGCTGTTCCTCTTTACTATCAGACATCGCTGCGGTAACCACAATTGTACGGCCCTCAGCGGAGAACATGCGAGCCTGAACAGGCATGCGCCCCTGGCCGTCAAGAACGATCCGCACCGGATTTGGTCCTCTCACGTGGCGCACGGTAAGAAGTGGGGCATCTTTAATAACTGTGTTAACGCCAACTAACACCGCGGCAAATCTCTTGCGTAAACGATGAACCTCGGTTCGCGCCTCCTTGCCAGTGATCCACTGAGAATCTCCCGTGCGCGTCGCAATTTTACCATCCAGGCTCATAGCTAGTTTCAATTGCACGAAGGGGGTGTTCGTCTTGACGAATTTGAAGAATATCTCGTTAGCGCGTTGCGCTTCCTTGATCAGCACGCCCTCGCTCACTTCGATCCCGGAAGCGCGCATCTTCTCGATCCCTTTACCATTGACAAGTGGGTTGGGGTCGCGACAAGCAATGACAGCTCTAGATATTCTGGCTTGAATAATCCGATCGACACACGGCGGTGTCTTCCCGTAGTGAGAACAAGGCTCCAGCGTCACGTAGATTGTCGCGTCACGCGCTTTCTCTTTCGCCTCTTCTAAAGCATAAACCTCAGCATGCGGACCGCCAAATTCGTGGTGATAACCTTGCCCAACGATTTTCCCTTCTTTGACAACTACTGCGCCCACTATCGGGTTAGGATTAGTGTAGCCCTCGCCTTTGTTCGCCAGCTCAAGAGCAAGACGCATGTAATGCTCATCTATGGAATCCATGTAGCCTACTGGTTTAGCACTATTCATCGGTTCTTACTTATTACTGGCAGCCTTTATCAAGGCGCGCATCGCGGCAACACGATCGGAATGACCAAATATGGACGATCCTGCCACAATCAGCTCCGCTCCGGCGTCAACCACATCTTTCACGTTCTTGTCGTTGATCCCTCCATCTACTGAAATCATCACTTGCCTATCACCGATCTCCTTTCGCAAGGTTGTAATCCTTTCCAGCGCTTCTGGCATAAAGGCCTGTCCTCCAAATCCGGGCTCTACACTCATTACAAGCACCAAGTCCAGAATGTCAAGATATGGAAAGACAGCGGTGATGGGTGTGACTGGACGCAAAGAAAGTCCTACCTTGCATCCTAATCCACGAATCAGCTCCACAGCCCTAAACGGCTCATTGCTAGCTTCAATATGAAAGGTAATCATATCAGATGGGCTTACCTTAAACTGTTGAGCATACTGCAATGGATATTCGATCATCAGGTGAATATCGAAGGGCTTGTCCAGCCCTATGCGCAAGGAGTTCACAACAGGGGGCCCAATCGTTAGATTGGGAACAAAATGACCATCCATGACATCTATGTGAAAACAGTGGGCCAGAGGCTCAACCGCCTGCGCTTCGGCACGCAGATTCCCAAAATCGGCAGAGAGAATGGATGGGGCAAGCTTCATCTTCGCCTATTAAAAGAAAGAAGCAGAAGCAGTTGAAACGCGGCCATTGCCGCTGCCGCAACGTACGTCAAAGCCGCAGCGAAAAGGACCTCCTTCACGCCACCTATTTCCTCAGAAGTCACTAGCCCACTCTGCCGTAAGCTACTCACAGCACGGCGACTGGCATCAAACTCCACCGGTAGTGTTACCAGCGTGAACAACACCGCAGCAGAAAAGGCAAGGATCCCCACTGTTATGAATGTCTGATATCGAAAGATTATCCCAATAAGGAAAAGCGGAAATGCCAACTGAGAGCCTATGTTAGCTATAGGTACAATTGCAGTGCGTAGGAAAAGGGGTCGATAACCACGGGCATGTTGAATAGCGTGTCCAGCCTCATGTGCCGCCACTCCAACCGCCGCCACAGATGCCGAGTCGGGAGCAGATAGGTGAAGGACCCTCTCTCTCGGATCGTAGTTGTCAGCAAGTGGCCCTTTCGCAGGAGCGAGCGTCACATCGGTTATGCCGTTTCCTTGAAGGATCCGCTTTGCCATCTGCCCAGCCGTGACTCCACCTGAAGTCTCCACTCGCGAGTAACGGGTGTAAGTAGATCGCACCTTGTATTGCGCGTAGATCGCTAACGCTAACGCAGGAAGAAGTATCAGAAAGCTTGGACCCATCAGAAACGGAATTCCAACCGACATAACTAAGATCCCTCCCTATCTTTGGTATCGGTTGCGAGTATACGATCCTGTGACAAACCCGGCAAGCAATATCGCAAAAACAAGAAAATTCCCGTACCGACACACCCTGCACCAGCAATGTCAGCTAGCCAATCAAGAATACTGGCTTGCCGAGTAGCAACAAAAACCTGGTGCAATTCATCACTCCCGGCGTAGATCGCGGTGAGTAAGAATGCACTAACTACACGATGTACACGAAAAAGCTTCCATGAAAAGAAGTAGAAGAGGCCAAACTCCAGGGCGTGGAGCAGCTTGTCTGAACCAGGAAACCACATCAGTTTATGCTCGCCGCTGATTGTCATGCTGGAGCCTACGAATATCACTAGCGCGTAGCTTACAAGTACTAACCCCCAGCCAAGACGTCTTTTATCCATCTCTTGTCGCGGCCTCCCAGCACCGAAAAGTGATGTCCTAAAAGTGTGACAATTGAATTGCTGAAAACTGCAAAGCACAATCATCCACTCGTTAAGTCACTCAATCTAAGAAAGAGAGGGCCGATAAGCCGGATTCTGTCTTGAGGAACCATTCAACTAATGCGGCCTACCCGGAGGCTCGGACGGGCAATCCTTATACGCCCCCTTACTTGGCCTTGCTCCGATCAGGGTTTGCCAAGCCAATTTGGTCACCCAAACTGCTGGTGGTCTCTTACACCACCGTTTCACCCTTGCCTGTGCCCGTGGCCATCGGCGGTTTGCTTTCTGTTGCACTTTCCCAAAGGTCACCCTCGCTGGGATTTCCCCAGTGATCTGCCCTGTGGAGTCCGGACTTTCCTCGGAGGATCATCCTCCGCGGCCCCTTGGCCCTCTCTTTCTATTTACAGTACGCGTATAGCTACAGTGACGACAATAGTATACAACATTCTCTTCATTATACGATCCAATGCTAGGTCTGGTGCGCCTCCGTAAAATCCGACCGCACCGCGGACAAACACGTTGGCTAACAAAGAAGATAGCTCCACCCATCCCAACCACAAGTAAAACAATCCATAACCCGCGATCGGATCCTTCTCCCTTCGTATCGACATCCTGCTTATCGGTTCCTATTTCCTTATCCAGCTCCGAGAACAAAGCTACCATCGCCTCTGACACCCTTCTATGTGCCACAAGATCCTCGATCCCCGATTGAAGGACGTAAGCAAGATTAGGATAGCTCTTTGTTGCTTGCTGGCCGCTTACTATCCTAACCTCCCAATCCCTCCCCTTTTTGGCAAAGACAGCCAAGATAGTATTGCCAACAGCAAGCCCCCAACTATCAAGAATCTCGTATGTGTAACGATCGACGTTATCATAAGGGTTCTCCCAGGAGGCAAGGATGCTTACCTCTATCCCATAACGCAACTTTGCAGCGTCGATAAGATTGTTTACCCGTTCGCGGCCATGACGATCAAGAACATTACCGTAATCGTTAAGCGCTCCGATAGGTAGAGGAAGGCTCTTACCAGTATAAGAAACGAGGAGAAGAACAAGGCATATAAATACTAGCGCGCCACTTAACGAGCGTAGACTATGCGTGAGCAGTTCTCGCAAGTCACAATCTCCATGCCATCACGTGCCCTTTCAATTGTTGTCCCACTGACTGACAGTTTACATCCTCCACACACACCATTGATTATTGGAACTACAGGATCTTCAAACCTACCATGTAGATGTTCGTACTGATGAACAGAGTGCATGGGAATCTCTAACACCAACTCCTGTCTCTTCTGTTTCCAAGAAGCTAACTCACTCTCCACTCCCGCGATCTGTTCATCAAGTTTGGCTATCTCGTTTTCTATTTCGGTCTCACGCGCCGTAAGCTGTTCCTTCTGCCTTGCCTGTTCCACGACTCTTTCTTCAATCTGATTCATTAGAAGGAGCGCTTCGTCCTCCATTGCTTCCATACGACTGCGCTGATTAATAATCTTTGTGCGAAGTGATTCCATCTCTTTGAAGCTAATTATCCCAGTATCTAGCCGGTGCTGGTAGTCCCGGATTTGCGCGTCAAGTTTGTCTACCTCGAGATTCATCATCCGGCTATTGTGTTCAAGCTCTTCAAGATGTGCTGTGTTTTTCTCAACTGCTGAGCGCTCCTGTGCGAACCTATTACGAAGCTGTTGTTTCTGCACTTCCAGACCATTAATGCGCGAAGCAAGATCGCCACACTGGCCGTCTGCTTTTTGCAGCTCAAGTAGCTGCAGGACGACATCGTTCACAAATCCTCCTTGCAAAAAAACGATATATCTGTTTACGAATATACGTGGGGCATCAGCCTAGTGCAAGTCATGAACCATCTATTGCCATATCATAGATACGCCATGATTTGTAGAGGCGCCCGCCCATATATTCGGATGCACGCAGCACAAGAGCATTATCCTCAAGAAGCATCGACGGCTCACAAGTCTCATATCCATGAGTTAAGGCATAAGATAGCACTTCGTGATAAAGCACCGCATCTACTCCCAACTTCCTGAACTGGGGCCGGATGCCAAAGAACATCAAGCGAGTGCTCTTTATTCGACGACGGGTTAGCAGAAGGCGGGCAACACGTACTGCATCTATATCTTGCCATCGGTTCCATCGCGGGCGGAATGGAACGTTTGCATCAGGCAAGGCACCAAGAACAGCCGCAAGGTTATTATCTACATAGGCAAACCGAATAAGCCCCGGATCAGCAACCATTTTCAGACTATCGGCCATTGCTGCTGCTTCGGAGTCTCTTAAGGGCAGAAATCCCCAGTTATTCGCCCAGGCTTCATTGTAGATTTCAACAATCTTATCAACCTCGGAGCGGGTTCTGGAAAGATCGATCATATGTGTTTCTATCCGGCGCCTGTTACGCACATCTTCCACTATCTGTTTCAGTCTGACGTCCGGATCATCAGAGATATTAATCATGTAAGCCTGATAATCCTTAGCTTTTACCAGGCCATATCGCTCCAAGAATTCCTTGTAGTAAGGCGGATTATGAGTTAGTTCAACGGTGGGTGGAGTATCAAATCCATCTATAAGCACAGCTTGCTGCGACTCGTGAGTTGCCGTGGAATAACCTCCGGGTCCGCGCATGGTCTCCATTCCTCGCTCTGCAAGCCACTGTCGAGCACGGTCGAGAAGCAAACGGGCAACTTCGTAGTTATCAACTGTATCAAAGAAGCCAAAAAAACCGATGCGAGTATCATAGTAATCGTTGAACCGGTGATTCACTGCAGCAGATACTCTCCCTAGCAGCCCTTTCCCGTTGCGGGCCAAAAAATGAGTCACTTCTGCGTGCTCGTGGTAAGGGTGCGCCGGCGTTAGAAGGCCAGTGATCCCCAGCACACGGCTTCCTAGCATGTCAGCCCTCAGCGGCGGGGTCCAATTTGGGTCATTGCGATAAATCTGCCAAGGAACCTTAACAAACAGCCGCAATCGGCGATCCCCAAGCGGAAGCTCTTCAATCGATAGGCCCATCACTTTTCTCCGCCTGTTAATCATGTTCCAATTATGCACAAATGAAATGGATAATGAAACACCAATTCCCTAAGTAGTAGGTTGATATTTCGCCCTTTTTGCGTAACTTGATACCCGACATGAGCTACGAAAACGAGCCAACAAAGTTGTGGAAGATCCTGCAACAACAAAGCGGCGTATCGCGCCGCAAAGCACAGCAGCTGATCGCAAGTGGAGAGGTGGAGCTAAATGACCAGATCATAAGAGATTCCTTCTCATCAGTGTTAGTAAATGACATAAACACGCTCAGGCTGCGAGGTCATCCCCTATCTCTAGAGCCCATCCAGACACAAATATATCGTTACAACAAACAACCCGGCATCCTGTGCAGTCACGACGATCCTCACTGCGGAAACACGCTAGGAAGGGTATTGCGATCGGAGGGATTCATCGGCTACACCTGTGCAGGGAGGCTCGATCAAGACGCCGAGGGACTCGTGCTACTAACAAACGACGGCGAAATAGTTCAACGCCTTACTCACCCAAGTTTTCGCGTGCGCAAGGTCTATCACGCCTGGCTCAAGGAGTTTCCAGAGGAAGCGAAAATGCGAAGGATATACCAACAAATGCGTAAAGGGATCTCTAGTGAAGGTGAAACTTTGCGAATTGTTGAAGCAAGAACGGCTGGTGTACCAGCGCATGCAGTTGTTACACTTGCTGAGGGACAAAAACACGAGTTAAAGCGACTATTCGCATATTTCGGGCTTCAAGTAGTGCGCCTGCGACGTGTGTCGCTAGGCCCGATATCGCTTGGAAGCATTAAGCCTGGCGCCATTGCCCGTCTGAGCCAGCATGAAGAACAAAGGCTACGAGGGTTTCTCGAACACCTTTCCCCCGACAAACCTGGTGATAAACGTAAATCGCCCCTATAATCATTGACATGCGCCTAGCAATTGCACAGATCAATCCCAGCGTCGGAGCAATCGACGACAATCTGACCCTTATCCTATCACATATCGAGCAGGCAAAAAAATCTCGCTGCGAGCTTATCGTGTTTCCAGAGCTTTCTGTGTGCGGCTATTCACCACTTGATTTGTTATGGCAAGAGGGGTTCGCAGAGAAAATACAAAACGCCCAGGACAAAATCAGGCTAGCTTCTCTGGAGATTGGTGTAATAGTAGGCGGAATCTCTACCGGTACCCGGCAAAGCAATAAGGGGGCTTGCTCCATTGCCTCGATACACAATGATAGAAAAACAGAGTTGTTCAATAGCGCTCTGTTCTTCTCGGGCGGATCGTTGATAGCGGAAATTCCGAAAGCAAGCCTTTCCACATGCGATGTATGCAACGAGAGACGATACTTCACCCCTGGCCCAGGAACAGAAGTAGTCAACTTCAATGGCAGAGCTATTGGTGTAAACCTTGGGGCGGACTTATACAGCAAGGATGGACCAACAGATGTGCAGGCTAGCCTCGGCGCAGAGTGGATAATCAACATCTCAGCATCACCTTTCTTCTTTGGTAAGCAAGACTGGATAACAAGAGCAGCTTCTCAGCAGGCGCAAGAAAATCGAGTGACCGTTTTCCACGTCAATCTTGTCGGAGGCCAGGATCAGGTTATCCTAGACGGAGGTAGCTTTGTCGTCGGCGCTAATGGGAAACTGCTCTATCAAGCGCCTTGCTTTGCCGAAGGAACGTTCATAATTGAAACTGACGAGCTCGCCCCAGTTGCTCCCAGAAAGGATGATTGGATCTCCTACGCACGTCAAGCAATTGTCCTTGGTATAAGTGACTACTTACGCAAGAACGCGTTCTCAAGAGTCATCATTGGAATCTCTGGTGGAATTGACTCCGCCCTGGTAGCTGCGCTAGCAGTGGAAGCCCTCGGTTCCAACGCGGTAAGTGGGGTGTATCTGCCTAGTGATATCAACAGTCCCCAGAGTCGGGACCATGCACACTTACTGGCCCATAATCTTGGAATTAAGATCATCGATGTACCTATCTCGCAGGCTGTAGCCACTTGCCACCAATCCCTTCAACAACAAATTAGTGGGCTTGCAGCGGAGAATATGCAGGCTCGCATACGGGCAGTGCTGCTTATGGCCCTTGCTAATCAGTCCAACTGCCTTGTTCTAACTACCGGCAACAAGTCAGAAATCGCTGTGGGATATAACACTCTTTACGGAGATACAATCGGAGCACTTGCACCAATTGGGGATCTATACAAGACACAGATATGGCAGATGGCTGAAGCAATGGATAATGTGATCCCTCGACAAATCACCGAAAAACAACCGAGCGCTGAGCTGCGCCCCAATCAAACTGATCAAGACGATTTGCCTGCTTACCCCGTATTAGACGCACTACTAGATGACTTGATAGAAAGAAATGCCTCTCGCAAGCAGCTTCTGGCACATGGTTTCTCCAAAGAGGTAGTCAACGAAGTTGTCTCTCGCTACTACAAAAGCGAATACAAACGCCGTCAGCTACCTCCTACCATAAAGCTATCGGCAACCCCCATGGGAATAGGAAGATTGATACCAATAACACATCAGTATGAAGGCTAGAAGCCCCTATATGAGTCTATTTCCAGTAGCCCAGAAGCCTTGTCAATTGGTTTAGGGGGTCTGAAGAACGCTTGATTCTTCAGCTAGAAGGCAGCTGTTCGTGATACCATAAAAAAAGGGCCCCGCGGGGCCCTCAAAATCAACTTAATCAACCGCAATCTCGATTGGTTTTTCCTTTTCCTTGATTGATTCCTTGAGTGGAATCGCGATCTTCAGGATACCATCCTCGAATCTGGCCTTTATTGACTTCTTGTCCACAATGGCAGAAGGAAGAGGGAACGTACGCTGGAAACCACCGTAGTGCCGCCCCATGCGGAAGTAGTTCTCCTCTTTAACCTCTTCAGTTCGTTTCATATCACCTGAGATACAAAGGGTATCATCTTCAACCTTGATTGATACGTCTTCCTTCTTTGCTCCAGGAAGCTCTGTCTCAATAACCAGGTTACCTTTATTCTCGTAGATATCGCTGCGTCCAAAGCTGGGGGACACATCCAGCCCAACATTGTGGAAGTCCTTGAAGAAATCATCAAAGATCCTGCCTAGACCACTTCCCAAAATCAACGGTTGCGTCCAAATACTCGGAAGTCTGCTTACCATGGTTCTAACCTCCTATACTCTTTTCTTAGCAGTCTGCATATCGCTCTGCCATTAGCAGTGTAACACCTTAATTGCTAATTGTCAAGTATTTGCTCCGCTGTTATACTTGTTATGCGATGAAAGGGATACTTATAGGTTTGCTAACAGCATATCAGCGCTTCATATCTCCCCTGTTTCCGCCGCGCTGCCGTTTTTATCCAACCTGTTCTCAATACGGGAAAGAGGCGATCGCTAAGTATGGGACGTTAAAAGGGTCCTATATGACAATTCGTAGGGTTTTGCGTTGTAATCAATTTCATCCGGGAGGATTTGACCCAGTTCCATAGTAACCAGTGGCTGCAAACTATGGGCTTCTAAATCTGTAATCTCGGGCTGGAGGAAGCTGCTTATGCCTGGAACGCTCTATCTTGTTTCAACTCCAATTGGAAATCTTGGTGACATAAGCCTGCGCGCGATAGCTACCCTACGAAAGGTACATAGGATAATCGCTGAAGATACTCGTAACACTCGCCATCTACTCTCCCGCTATCGCATAACAACCCCCTTTACAACAAGCTATTATGATGGAGTAGAAGACGAGCGTGTAGCGGCTCTACTAGGGATACTAACAAGCGGAGAAGACCTAGCGTTGGTTAGTGACGCCGGCACACCTCTAATAAGCGATCCAGGATACCCTCTCGTCCGCGAAGCTATAAATAGTGGAATCAAGGTAGTTCCTATCCCTGGACCAACAGCACTAATCTCCTCGCTAGTTGCCTCTGGACTGCCTACAGATCGTTTTGTCTTCGATGGGGCCCTTCCGCGCAAGGACACCCGAAGATACGAATACCTCAGGCAGATAGTTCTAGAACAACGGACGATAATAGTCCATTCATCGCCACACCGCCTGTTTGCTGACCTCGAGGCTATCGCTACAGTGATGCCCAATCGCTACATTGTACTTGCCCGTGAGATGACGAAGCTACACGAAGAATTCATTCGAGGTACCCCTGAGGAAGTTGTTAACCGCTTACGTGCCCGCGGAACGAAAATAAGAGGAGAAGTTGTCTTGATTCTGCAAGGAGCGCCGTGTAGTAGAACAGAATCCGATGATGAAGATCACGCAGAGAAGCTCGCCTTAATACTCAGACAGGAAACGATACCCACTAAAGCAGCCCTACGAATCTTGATGTCAGCGTTTAACCTGAAACGCAACGACGCCTACAGGCTACTACACAGAGATTAGGTGTACTTATCAGCAACCGAAGAAGCAGCGTAAGCCTGGGGCTTGATTCTGACAGCAAAGCCACTTCCAATGATCATACCTACTACTTCGTCGATCATCTCCTTGGTAGGGCCTTTCTCGCCAATGTCAACATGTATCTCCAGATTGAAAGGCAATGGGCTTAAACTTGACAAGCCCTTCAGCAGGCGTTGGGCCAGCTCGAAGGAAAGCCAGGCCTCCCGCCAAATACGTTGCCGCAAGGAGAATGTCTTGTTCTCACGAACCCTTTTCCAGTAGTATCGTCCGCCCTTTCCTATCTTATGTACAACAATCGCACTAACGTAATCGACGTGCCCCCCATTGACAGAGGAATCCGTTCCAATAAGGATCTCATAACGCGCCTTAGGATCAGCTCTCATCCCCTCGACAATCGCTTCCACCATGTCATCAAATGATAGCGCCCCCGCATGGGGGTTATAGAACAGCTCATTGATCATTACCATATAATGCTACACACCACCTACGCCTTATGTCAAGAAATGGGGAGAAGGATAGCGAAACATGCCCCTCCTTCCAAGCGGTTGCTAGCGCTGATTCTCCCACCGTGCGCTTCGACCCACTGCTTGGCAATTGCCAAACCTAGTCCGCTACCGCCATCGGCTCGTGTTCTAGCCTCATCTCCGCGATAGAAACGCTCGAACAGACGTGGAAGCTCCTCGTCGGGGATTCCTGGGCCGTTATCAATTATGCGCATCAAGAGCATCTTGTCCACCTGCTCTATTTCAACCCGGATCTCCATCCCCTCTGGAGTGTAACGCACTGCGTTACTCAACAGGTTCCCCACTACCTGACGAATTCTCATCGAGTCAACGTTTATGATCGGGGTTCGCTCAGGGCCAATAACCATCACACGAGGTTCGCTGTCCAGGGAAGCGTTCACCGTCTCTGCCACCTGGCTCACCATGGCAACGATATCAGTAGGTTCCTTTGAAAGCCGCAGTTCACCCGCTTCAGCAAGAGCAAGATCGCGAAGGTCATCGATCAACTTTCCCAGATGCAACGTTTCCTCGTAAATGGGGGCTATGGTCTCAGAATCAGGCTGATAGACACCGTCAAGTATTGCCTCCAAATTTCCCTGTATGATGGTTATCGGGGTACGTAACTCATGGGCAATGTCCGCGGTCATGGTCTTTCGTGCCTTTTCCGACCTACTGAGATTCTCGACCATTCCATTGAAGGAATTTCCTAAGCGCCCAAATTCATCGTGCGCTTTCAGCATCACTCTATGCGAAAGATCACCGCTAGCTATCCTCTCTGTGGCCCGTGTAAGAAGCCGCAAAGGCAAAAGAACCTGCGATATTAGAATAACAGACAACAATATCGCAATCCCAGATGCAATACCACCTCCAAGAAGAGCGGATTGTTTGGCTGAAGAAAGAAACTCTTCCTCCGCCGGTGGAAGAGGAGAGTTGGTATTATCGATCATCAATGTGCCAATCTGTTTACCCCCATCACGAATGGAATAACCGGAAGCTATTTGATCCTTGGATAGCTGTTCCCCTATCAGATTCTGTTGCGTAGAGACTACGACTATACGATTCTCATCAATTAGGGAGAAGTCGCCTCCAACCAGGGAGGTCCTTCTTACAATCAACTGTCCATTCACCATCAGCGAGTACTGCGTGAATAGAAGCCTCTCCGCCCCTTGCCAGCTTCCGGTGCGAATGCGATACTCTGCTAACACCCCGCAGAGCTGGCTGGCGGTCTGATCGCGGGTCTGTTTGTTGTAATCTGCGAAGCCAGTGGTAATGGAACGCGCGGTCATGAAGTAGACAAGTGCAATAGAAACAAGAATAACAACTCCAAACGAAAGTCCTAGTTTCAAAGCAAACGGAATACTTCTACGGGACATTCTACTTTTCTCTTGTAAAGCGATACCCTACCCCATGCACCGTCAGTATATACTTGGGATCTTTAGGATCTTTTTCGATTTTATGGCGAAGATTCTTTACGTGGGTGTCAATGGTACGAGCAAAAGCATCATAGGTATAGCCTTGCACCTCGCGCAAAAGCTGCAGTCTTGTAAATACCTGTCCCGGATGACGTGCAAGGTAAGCTAAAAGATCGAATTCGGTCGGAGTTAGATCAATTCGCTCACCAGCCACTGTGACCTCACGAGATCGGAGGTCAATCTCTATCTCCCCGATCATCATACGTTCATTTGTTCCTTTTTCTCCCTCTATTCTTCGCAGAATTGCTCGCACTCGCGCAACCAACTCCCGTGGGCTAAATGGCTTCACCACGTAGTCATCCGCGCCAAGCTCAAGCCCTACCACTCGATCTGCTTCTGAAGCTTTCGCGGTTAGCATGATTATCGGCACAGAAGATATTGAACGTATCTTCCTGGTGACCTCAATGCCGCTCATCTTGGGCAACATCAAATCAAGAACAATCAAGTCTGGCCCCTTTTCCTCGAACGCGCGCAGCGCTTCTTCCCCATCGTAGGCGGTGTACGTCTTGAAACCCTCCTGATCAAGATATGCTTTCACCGTTCGAACTATCATCTCTTCGTCATCGACTATAAGAATGCGTTTCATAGCACACTATTATATGATATTCTCCGCCCCTGCTAAGCTAATACAAGCCCTCCATCATATCCGAAGCCTATTTTTGCCCACTGTATGCACAGACTGAGATCTTTGATTCTTCTCCAGCACACATCTGAAAGTATATGAAACACTTGTGAAGACCTTGTGAGCGAAGCATGATCAGCCTGTGAGATAAGCGGCAAGAACTTTGCTGGATACGCATCTAGCTATTATCATCAATACAAGATGAAAAGATTGCTCATTGTGTCAACTGAGAGTCATGCCGGTAAGAGCACGCTGGCTCTTGCCATAGGTCAAGCCCTTGCAGAAAGCGGAGAATCGTTTTCATATATTAAACCAATCAGTTCCTCTGTATCGTACGAGACCGGCGAGCCCATAGATCGCGATGCAAAAGCAATTGCCTCCGTTCTTGGCCTCAAAAGCGATATCAAGCAGATCGCTCCCGTTACCGTTGAGACACCTTATCTACAAGAAGCTATTGAGTCAGGCGACCTTGGCTTCCGTCGACGCATTCTGGCGGCCTTTGAACAAATGACCGATGGTCGCGATGTGGCCATCATCGAGGGCAGGCAATACCTGGGCTTGGGATTGACAGTGGGCCTAAGTGACCTAGATCTGGCAGAGGTACTGGAAGCTGACATAATACTGGTAGCCAGATATGATGGCGAAGTGTCTATAGATAGGGTCCTGTGTGCTCTGCGCCTGTTGGGAAGCCCTCAGCAAGTACTTGGTGTAGTATTCAACTCTGTCTCTATGGAAACACAACTCAACACACTTACAGAAGTCTTCTCTCCCTATATGGATGAGCGTGGAGCGGAGGTTTTAGGAATAGTTCCTTATGATCATTACCTACATTCCGTGTATATAGATGAGATAATGGAGAAGCTAAGCGGGAGAGCCGTAACCAGTGTACCCACAGACAGTGAAGTGCGCCATTTCAGGATTGCAGCAACCGGAGTTGAATCAGCTATGCGCGTATTTCGCCGTACCCCAGACCTGGGAGTAATTACCGGAGGCGACCGCATTGAAATCCAGGAAGCAGCCCTGGAAGTCCCCAGCCTGCGCTGCATTATCCTGACAGGAAATCACCTGCCACAGCGTGCCATAGTACGTAAAGCAAACGAAAAAGGTGTAGCGATCATCGTGGCTGGACAAGAGCCCATGGCTGCAGCAAGCCTTTGCGAAAACCTTCTTAGTCAGTCGCGTATCCGGCCGGGAGATCGACTCAATAGGGCAATCAGCCTAGTTCGCTCGAACGTAGACATTGCCCGGACACTGGAAAAAGCGAGCCGTGACTAGTCTTTGGTTATTTGGTACTCCCATGTTACCTCTGCTGTCTTATTCACCATGTTAGTGATAGGGCAATATCTCTGCATTGATAGCTCGATAGCCTTCTTCGCGTTCGCCTCAGGAACATCCCCCACAAAACGATACACAAAATGAACGCGAGTCAATACCTTGGGATGCTCCGAAGCCCGCTTGTCCTCAACTTCCACAGAGAACTTCTTGGGCACTGTCCGCATCTTTCTTAAAATGGAGATCACATCCATTCCTGTACATCCACTGAGCGCACAAAGCAGAACCTCCACGGGCCTTGAAGCCGTATCGATACCGCCTACACTTGGATCGCTATCCATTAACAAGGCATGGCCACTGTCGCCCCAAGCCACAAACTGCATTCCTTCAACTAGCTTAGCATAAGTATTTCCCATCCTATACCCCTTATGTATTTAACTATTTAAATACTTGACAAAGACCCCTCTGACCTTTATCATCCTAGCCTTAAGAAGGAGAAGATACCAATGACAGTTGATCAAAACAACCAAAAGGCATGGGTCGAGGTCTTTTCGGCGCTAGCAAGTGATACGCGCCTACGTATAGTTATGATGCTGTTTGGTGGACAAATGGAGTGCCAGGATATACTGTCCAGGCTCGATTTGAGTCAACCAGCTGTCTCTTATCACCTTGGAAAGCTTGAGCATGCAGGCGTCCTAGTAAAGGAAAGAAACGGCATAAGAAACTGTTATAGGTTAAAAAGAAGTATAAGTAAGCTAATAGGCATTGTAGAAGAACAGGAGGTATAATGAGTCACGAAGTTACCATCTATACATCATCAACCTGTTCCTGGTGCGAAGCAACCAAGGAGTACCTATCCGCAAGAGAGATAGACTTTGAAGAGGTCGATATCTCTGAAGATATGCGTAAAGCTATGGAAATGGTGGACAAGAGCGGCCAGCAAGGAGTACCAGTAGTAGAGATTGATGGTGAAATAGTTGTGGGCTTTGATCGCGCCCGAATCGATGCGCTACTGGAATTAAACTAGGAGGCGAAAAGTGTCTTTATTGTCAGAAGATGATCGCAAGTATCTAGAAAGCGAGTTTGATAAGATAAGTCAATCAGTGAAGTTAATCCTATTTACGAGGGAAGATGGATGCGCGAGTTGCTCAGATACACTGCAACTTCTAGAAGAAACGGCCGGCCTTTCCGACAAAATTGAGGTTATAACCTACGACTTAGCCAGGGATGCCGCTACCGCGTCTGATTACAAAGTAGATCGCGCACCAACGGTGGTAGTTCAAGGCGGCCGGGATACGGGGATTCGTTTCTATGGGATTCCCTCTGGTTACGAGTATTCTACCCTAATAGAAGATATCATTGATATAGGAACAGGGACGGTTTCGCTTGCCCCCGAAACCAAGGAGGCTCTCGCTCACATAGCTGAGCCAGTACACATACAAGTCTTTGTAACGCCCAACTGTCCGTACTGCCCAAAGGCGGTACGCATGGCACACATAATGGCCATGGAATCAGAACACGTGACGGCAGATATGGTTATGGCAAACGAGTTTCCGCAGTTATCCAATAAGTACAATGTGATGGCCGTTCCCAAGGTAATAATCAACGAGGACACCAGCTTCGAAGGTGCAATCCCAGAAGACGATTACATCTCGTTTGTAGCTCAAGCGGCCAGCAAGTAGACTATCAAGTCTCTGACGCGCCTACAGCAATCCATGTTGCAGGCGCGCCTGATTTTGTGTCTACCTTCCTAACAGCAAAAAAAGCTCACCCCAGCTGACCAAATAGGGGGAATGCATCGAGTCTTCGCAAAGTTGCTTTTTCTTTCTTGCCAATAGCCCGCACACGTTTTTTCTTGATCGATGCAAGAGGCTCAACCTCCTTAAATACTTTCACAAATCCCTCATCTTCAGCTACTTGCTCATAGCGTTTGTAAATCATGCTGTAACGGTCTTCAGGAAAACCGCCAACAGCTATTCCTTTATTACTAGATGCTAGCGAATGCAGTTGCTCAAGCTTGCGATTATATAAGACATCTCTTGGCTTGGAGGCCATCACATAAGCTATTGGCTCTCTTCCTGAGTCCTGCGCTACTTCAATTAGCGCCCGCCGCTCAGCGCGGGTGAGATTCGTGTTATCGACGCACACTACCTCCACCGATGATTGGACAGCTTCGACCAATGTGGCCGCAAAAATGCTTTCTACCGTATCTTCATACCGCAGATCGAAGTCACGGTGAAAGACGTTTCTACGGATATCATCTTTCGACACCACTGCCCATTCTCGATGACAGCTGCAAAAGGTTGTTTTTCCAGATCCTGCCGGGCCGACAAGCACAACTAACTTTCCCACCTTTCTCACCCCAAAAGCCAGTATCCCAAACACCACCCCAAGCGTCAACCATGCGCGCCTATGTTCCGTTGCACGTCGCAATTCATGCTAACACACTACTGCTAAGTAGTTCTGCAATCATCCAGAATTGACTCCCCTTGCTCAAGGCCCAAAAGACACAGCAGGTGCTAACAACCTGAAACGGTGCTCCTTTAGTCCTATCCTATGGCGTGACATCTGTCACAAACAGTTGAGACGCCGCAGGCGTTTCTGAGTGTTATAACGATTACATAAGCCTCACTCCTGTCCGCGAGCTTCTAAGTGCCATCAGATAAGCTGTACGTGGATAAATAGAACCAACAGGAGGTTCCATGATGCTCCAGAAGAGATACGGAACACATACAGTAAGTCAATTGGCCTTGGGAGCATCCGTT
>CAZKFV010000129.1:0-8043 GCA_964552295.1 uncultured Thermotogae bacterium
ATGAATAGCATGTATTTTCCTAAACCACTACAAAACAACAAAGGGAGATCTAATGGCAAAAATAATTGATGGGGAAAGCATAGCCCAAAAGCTCAAGGACAAGCTCAAACAGGAAGCGCAAGAGCTATCCGATGCATGTATTTCCCCAAAGCTAGCCGCCGTACTGGCAACGGATAACAAAGGGGCACACATCTACGCTTCTAGCCAGTCCCGTAGCTGTTCAGAGGTGGGGATAGAATACCAGTTAGTAGAGCTTTCACCTACAAGCAGCCAGCTGGAGCTCCTGGACGCAGTAGATAGTCTAAATCAAGATAATAGCGTACACGGCATTATCATTCAGCTTCCGTTGCCAACTGGTGTAGACGCGAGAAAGCTACAGGCTCATATCGCCCCAGTCAAGGATGTAGAAGGCATATCGGCGGTCAATCAGGGAGGGGTGATTCAAGCCCCGCAACCGTTCTTCCGCAAGCCAGCGGAGGGCGAAGAAGGCTATCAAGACTGGCTTTCTCGTTCTTTGTCCTGGCCTCTTCCCACCCCAGCTCCATGCACTGCGGTAGGTATGATGGAGTTAATCCGTTCCCTTGAGATTGACTTATATGGAATGGAGGCAGTCGTGGTGGGACACTCTGAGATCGTGGGAAAGCCAATGGCATTACTTCTCATGGCGCATTTCTGCACAACAACCGTTTGTCACATAGCGACCAGAAACCTTGCCGAGCATACACGCCGCGCCGACCTGATTGTGGTTGGAGTGGGCAAGCCAGGACTGATTACAGCAGATATGGTAAAACCAGGGGCGATAGTCATCGACGCTGGCATAAATCGCATAAAGGTTCAGGATGACTCGGGCAAAGCAAAGAGCAAAGTAGTAGGAGATGTGGATTTCGATTCCGTCAAGGAAGTTGCTGGCCATATTACACCGGTACCTGGCGGAGTGGGGCCGATGACCACTGCGACTTTGCTTAAGAATACTCTTGAATCAGCCAAGGCTTCGGTGGAAAGACAAGGACAGGTAAAAGTTGATAATCACAAAGGCTAAGCCCTTCGTGGAGCTTTTAAGCTCTTTGGCTGGAGATAAGACGGTCTTCCTCGTCGGCTGTACCGAGTGTGCGACAAGCTGCAAGACAGGCGGACAGGAAGAGGTCGAGGCGATGAAGAAAAGACTGGAAGACGAGGGAAAGGTTGTTTCTGGCTCGGTGTTACTGGACCCCGGTTGTAACCTTCTAGAGGCAAAGAAGTCTTTCCGGAAGTTCAGAGAAGCTATAGAAGATGCAGATTCCCTGGTAGTTATGTCCTGTGGTGGAGGGGTACAGATTGCGCAAGAGGCAAGCGGTAAGCCAGTTCATCCCACCAACAACACCCTCTCTTCAGGGACAGCTAAGCGTCACGGTCAATTTGAGGAGTATTGCTCGATGTGTGGAGACTGTGTCCTGGATAAGACGGCAGGAATATGTCCTATTACCCGCTGTCCGAAAGGGCTGCTAAACGGGCCTTGTGGTGGGGCAAAGGATGGAAAGTGTGAAGTAAACCAGGATAAAGACTGCGCGTGGATAGGAATCTACAACCGACTAGTGGAATTAGGACAGCTAAATGAGCTTTTATCCTCATCAATACGGACACGCGACTACTCTGTTAACACTAAGCCAACAGAACTAATCCTGGAGCCCAAGAAGATAATGGGAAGCAATTCATGACCTTGTTGCAGCGGGTTCTTGAAAAGGCGCAGTTCGCCGTAACCGCTGAGGTCTCTCCGCCAAAGGGAACAGATACCTCCGAGATGATGACGAATGTTGAGTTCTTGCGGGACAAGGTGCACGCGGTAAACGTCACTGATCAGCAAAGCTCGGTCATGCGGATGGGATCGCTCGCCTCCAGTTTTATTCTCAAGACGGCTGGTTTCGAGCCCGTAATGCAGCTCACTACGCGTGATCGAAACCGTATCGCACTGCAGTCAGACCTGTTAAGCGCAGCTGCGCTGGGGATTGAGAACGTCCTCTGTCTCACCGGGGATTACGTCACCCTGGGTGATCACCCAAAGACGAAGCCAGTGTTTGATCTCGACTCAGTATCGCTTCTGATGGCAGCAAAAGGCCTCCAGGAAGGATACGACTGCGCTGGAAATCAACTGAATGGCAAACCACATTTCCTGTTGGGGGCAGTTGTCACCCCGGGTTATGAACCAATGGATCTCCAGCTGCTTAAGATGCATCAGAAGGTGACCGCAGGGGCACAGTTTTTCCAGACCCAGGCGGTATACGATCCTGAACTATTCAGGCAATTCATGGGGAAAGCAAAAGAGCTCGGGGTTCCCGTACTACTCGGGGTAGTGCTGCTCAAGTCAGCCGGAATGGCTCGGTACATGAACAAGAATGTCGCAGGAGTCAATGTACCCGACTGGATCATAGACGAGATGAACAACACTCAAGATAAGCTTGCGGCCTGTGTAGACATCACCGCCCGCATAATTCGGGACACTAAGGAACTTTGCCAAGGGGTCCATCTGATGGCGATGGGCTGGGAGAAGTATGTTCCCGATATCCTGGTGGAAGCCGACATACAAATATGATGAGTGAGAGCATACATTATACGCAAAGCCTTGAAACAAGAGGGAAGCACTTGGAAAAGACAATTAAACAAAAAAGACAGAAACTTTTTCTAGGTACTCGGTTGTCGTATTGAAGCACTGCTTATAACAAATGATTTGGATGCTGAAGAAACCGATAGCAAGAAACTCAACTAAGGAGGATGAGCTGTGAATCTACAAGAGCAGAAACCCTTTGAGGAAATCCTGGGTTATCTAAAAGGCAAGAAGAAGTTAGTCCTTGCCGGTTGTGGAGGGTGTTCAACCATCTTTCATACTGGGGGGATAAGAGACCTCGACGCAATGGCAGAGCGACTTACTAAGGAAGGTAAGGAGATAATAGGCAAGATAGCCATGCCTTTTGGTGTATTCGCCTGCTATACCCCAATGGCCTCCATGTTTTATGAGCAACATCGCCAAGAACTCGAGCAATGCGATGCCGTACTGAACCAGAGCTGCGGCGATGGCATGCAGGCGATGCGAGAATACCTGGAGCGTGAGATGGGTATTTTCAAACCAATGTACCCAGCTACAGATGCCCTTGGTTTCTCCAGTGGAGGTCCCACGGAGTTTCGCGAGGAATGCCAAGGATGTGGCGAGTGCGAGCTTGGGAGAACCGCTGGAATATGTCCGCTGGTGCAATGCCCCAAAGGATTAATGAATGGACCATGTGGAGGCACCCGCCCGGATGGCACATGCGAGGTTGATCCCGAAAAGGAATGTGCATGGGTTCAAATCTATAATCGCCTTGAGAAGCTTGACCAAACCGATAAATACTTGGAGATGCTATCCCCACATGACTGGAGCAAGCAAACTAGGCCGAGGACAAGGACTATAGCGCCAATTGACCTACATGAGGAGTTGGCGGGCACTAAGAAGGTAATAGAATCCTTAGGGATCTAGGCTATTTAATGGGAGGAATGTTAATGAAGACAAATAGCAATCTAGAGAAAGTCCTTGAAGCAGGCAAGTTTGCGGTAACAGCCGAACTTGGCCCACCAAAGTCAGCTAATCCGGACGTAATCAGGAATAAGGCGAAGCTCCTGAAGGGATATGCTGATGCATTCAATGTCACCGATGGACAGACCTCTGTTGTCCGTATGGCATCTTGGGCGGCTTGTGTCCTGCAGAAAGAGGAGGGGCTGGAGCCAATAGTGCAGATGACTTGCCGGGATAGAAACCGCATTGCACTTCAGATGGATGTCCTAGGAGCAGCCGCGCTTGGGATCAATAACATACTTGCCCTAAGTGGAGACCACATGTCTTTTGGTAATCATCCACAAGCAAAAGGAGTTTACGACATAGACTCTATCCAGTTTGTGAAGATACTGAAGGATCTGCGGGACAAGCGTATAGTGCAAAGCGGCGAAGAGATAGAGGTTGAGCCCCGCATGTTTATCGGCGCAGCCGCCAATCCGTTCGCGGCCCCGTTTGAGTACCGCCCGTATCGATTGGCAAAGAAAATTGCGGCAGGAGCCGATTTCATACAGACGCAGATGGTTTATAACGTTCCCAAGTTTCGCGATTATATGAGCCGAGTTTGTGATATGGGCTTGCATGAAAAGGTATATATCCTTGCAGGGGTGGGACCAATTCGTTCACTGGGAGCCGCCCGTTATATGGCATCCAAGGTACCCGGAATGGACGTACCAGATGAGATCGTAGACCGGATGAAGAATACGCCAAAAGATGACCGCGCCGCAGAGGGTATCAAGATTTGCACCGAGATTATCCAGCAGGTGCACGAGATACCTGGAGTTAGCGGGGTACACATCATGGCCATCGAATGGGAAGATGCCGTTCCGGAGATTGTCCAAACCTCCGGGCTAAGGAAAGAAAACAGCAATTAAAGGAGCTAGAGGTTATGGCAGTAAAGAAAGTACCTTCAGATTTAGAGATTGCACAACAGGCAAAGCTTAAACCAATCTATGAGATAGCGAAAATAGCGGGCATCCCTGACGATGATTTAGAACCCTTTGGCAAGTGGAAGGCCAAGGTCAAGCTCGACATCCTGGAGCGGTTCAAAGACAATCCTAATGGAAAATATATCGATGTCACCGCGATCACTCCTACCCCACTGGGGGAAGGAAAGACCACAACAAACATTGGCTTGACTCAGGCGTTGGGTGTCTTGGGCAAGCAGGTTATGACCTGTATACGCCAGCCGTCTCAAGGGCCAACATTTGGCATTAAAGGAGGAGCTGCTGGAGGTGGCTACTCACAGGTAGTGCCAATGGAGGATTTCAACCTGCATCTAACCGGCGATATCCACGCAATTGGCGCGGCACACAATTTGATCGCCGCCGCTATTGATGCCCGGATGATGCATGAGCGAAACAGCTCTGACGATGCGTGGAGCAAGAGGGGACTAAAAAAGCTAAACATCGATCCCTATTCAATAACTTGGAACCGCGTTGTCGACGTCAATGATCGCGCTCTCAGGCACATCGCCCTGGGCCTGGGGGGCAAGAGCGACGGCTTTCCTAGGGAGAGCGGTTTTGATATCACAGTTGCTTCTGAGCTAATGGCTATCCTCGCGTTGGCAAGTGACCTTGGCGACCTGCGTAAGCGCATCGGCAAGATAGTCATCGGATACAGCTGGGACAAAAAGCCCGTAACAACAGAGGACCTGGGGGTGGCAGGAGCAGCCGCTGTTCTTATGCGTGACACGGTGAAACCCAACTTAATGCAGACTTTGGAAGGCCAGCCTGCATTCGTTCATGCTGGTCCTTTCGCCAATATCGCTCACGGTAACAGCTCCATTATCGCCGATCGCATCGCCCTAAAGCTCATGGACTACGTAGTAACTGAATCTGGGTTTGGTGCTGATATCGGAATGGAGAAGTTCTTCGATATCAAGTGCCGCTACAGTGGCCTTGTGCCCGATACGGTTGTATTGGTAGCAACAATACGTGCGCTGAAAATGCACGGCGGTGGCCCCAAGGTTGTAGCGGGCAAGCCACTAGATGCGGCATACAAACAAGAGAACCTAGAACTTCTAGAAAAAGGATGCACTAATCTTGCTGCAAATATCTCCATAGCCCGCAAGTTTGGTGTTCCCGTGGTAGTTGCCATTAACACCTTCTCGGATGATACATCCGGCGAAATAGAACTGGTTAAGAAAGCGGCAAAGGAAGCGGGTGCGTTTGACGCAGTGGCTAGTGACCATTGGACAAATGGCGGTCCGGGAGCAACCCAACTTGCTGAGGCAGTGGTCGCCGCATGCGAGGAGCCTTCCAGCTTCCAGTTCCTTTATCCTCTCGACTGGTCAATTGAGAAGAAAGTAGAAACTATCGCCACCCAAGTATATGGCGCAGATAAGGTAGAGTTCTCTCCACTAGCTAAGAAACAGATCGCCACGTATCAGGAATCTGGATTTGGCAATCTCCCGCTTTGCATGGCCAAGACTCACCTGTCCCTTTCGCACGATCCTACGTTGAAGGGAGCCCCAACTGGCTTCACCCTTCCTATTCGTGAAGTGCGCGCAAGTGTAGGAGCAGGCTTCATCTACCCCCTATGCGGTGAGATGCGTACCATGCCGGGACTTCCGTCAGTTCCAGCTTTCATGAGCATCGACTTGGATGACAACGGTGAAGTCACAGGTCTTTTCTAGTAAACGAGCGTCCAAGAATAGTTGAATGAAGGCAAACATGGACAGAGAAAAAGTAGAACAAGCTGTGAGCATGATGATGGAGGGACTAGGCCTTGATCTAAGCCTAGAGGGTCTGCGCGATACCCCCAGAAGAGTTACCTCGATGTTTATCGACGACTTCTTTGCCGATATTGAGCGCCAGCCAGGAGATGTGATTACCACCTTTTTCCACGCTGACTATGACGAGATGATAGCGATGAAGGATATCCCTTTTCACTCAGTCTGCGAGCATCATCTCCTCCCCTTTGTCGGCAAAGCGTCGGTAATCTATATTCCCAAGGACAAACGCGTGGTAGGTGCCAGTAAACTGGCTCGAGCAGTTGAGATTGCCTCTAGCCGTCCACAGCTTCAGGAGCGAATGACCTCACAGTTAGCAGATGTATTCATGAGTAGGCTTAAGCCTCATGGAGTAGTGGTAAGATTGGAAGCCGAACACCTGTGCATGACACTTCGAGGAATAAGAAAGCCAGGGACAAAAATGGTGACTACGGCGATCCGCGGAATCTTCAGGGATAACTTGGCGGCGCGCAATGAAGCCTTGTCAATGATAACCTCCAGCGGCCGCGACTTGTAACAGCTGTTTGAAGGAAGGCTAAGTAGTAGCAGACTTCAACAACTACTTAGGCTTCCTTGGTTGTAGCCCCTTGAGGCGACGCGTCTTGGTTAACTGCGGGATATACCACAGAAGCTTGTTGAATGGGGTGCCACCCGTGAGCCCATCTCAGATCGTGGTGTACGAGGCAGCTGTGCTTAGCCTGGATGTTCCTTGGAGCCTAGCTCCTTACGGCTCAGCGCAGCTGCCATTGTCCTTATATGGGCAGGAGTACTACCGCAACAGCCACCGATTATCTTTACTCCCATCAAAGCAAACTCAAGTGCAAATTCAGCCATGGTCTGTGGAGTTACACCATAGACAGATTCTCCGCCCTTAACCTGGGGTAAGCCAGCATTTGGCTTGGCAATAAAGCTGGCGCCTGGCACAGCAGATATCATCTTCTTTATGGCTTCCAGATTCTCTTCTAGACTCCTTCCGCAATTTGCCCCTATAACATCGACACTAAGTGACCATAGCTTGACTGCTGCTTGTTCTGGAGTCACCCCCATCATTGTCCTGCCGTGCGTATCAAAGCTCATAGAAACTATGATTGGTAAATCAGTGGCTTGTTGAGCACCCTTTACAGCAGCAATTGCCTCCTGTAAATCGCTCATCGTTTCAATGAAGATGGCATCGACTCCGCCTGATGACAGGAAGCCCGCTTGTTCAGCAAATGCTTTGGTGGCTTCTGTTATCGATAGATCACCAAACGGCGCCATCATCTTTCCTATAGGACCTATATCCCCAAAGACCAACAAATCTTCTCCTGCTACCTCCCGTGCTAGAGCCGCGGCTTGTAAGTTGATCTTTCCAACTCGTCTGCCAAGTCCTGTCCTCTCCAGCCGCAGGCGAGTCCCTCCAAAGCTGTTAGTAAGAATCGCCTCAGCCCCCGAATCAATATAGCTTCTATGCAAACCGCGGATTACCTCAGGCCTTTCCATGTTTAGAAGCTCTGGAGCAGTACCTGTAGGTACACCCGCCGACTGCAGCATTGTGCCGGTAGCTCCATCCGCAACTATCACTCTGCTTTCAGAAAGGCGCGCTCTGAAATCGGCCATCATACCTCCCTGCAACATTATCCGCCTCAAGATTCCACAAGCCAATCGCTAGTATTTAGTTGGCAAGGCAAGACCGATGTAAAGAAGCGGTTCTCCGCTGTTTCGAGTGGGTAGTTGAAGGTAGTTGTGCTAAAAGGGTGGCTTTCAAAAGAGACGT